>NZ_JBKFBO010000148.1:0-24202 GCF_053346215.1 Methylobacterium sp. A49B | reverse complement strand
CTCAGTAGGAGCCGAACTTGAAGTTCAGGCCGGCGCGGGCGATGCCGCCCTCGGTCCGGAAGCGCGAGATGTAGCCGATGCCCGGTCCCCCGACGGAGCCGACGAGCAGGTTGTGGCTGCCGAGATCGTAGCGCAGATACTCGGCCTTGAGCGTCACGGCGCTGGAGCGGAAGAAGTTCAGGAACGAGTCGGTCGGCAGCGCGTACTCGATGCCGCCGCCGTAGGCGTATCCGGTGTCGATCCGCGAACGGCTGCCGAAGTAGGTGAGCGGGGCACCGGTCTGGAACCCGGCGCGCTGAGTCACGTCGCCGTAGGCGAAGCCGCCGGTGCCGTACACGAAGACGCGGTCGAAGGCGTAGCCGACGCGTCCCCGCACGGTACCGAGGAAGCTCAGATCCGTCCGGTAGGTGTTGGTCAGGACGTTCGGGTTGAAGGCGGGACGGAAGATCGACTGCACGCCGGTGCGCTGCAGATCCATGTAGGCGGCATCCGCCTCGACGCCGACCACGATGCCGGAGCCGGGGGTGAACTGATAATTGTAGCCGACCTGGCCGCCGGCGGTGAAGCCGTCCTGCGGCAGGCGGACGGCCGGGCTGCGCAGCAGGTTGTTCACGTTGCTCTGGAGGGCGCCGATGCCCACGGTCCGGATCGTGTCCGCCTCGGTGTAGGCGTAGCCCGCATTGATGCCGAAATACGCGCCCGTCCAGGTGAAGACCGGGACCGGCGTGAACACCGGCGGCGGCGCGGCCCGGCGCGGCAGGTCGGCGGCCGACGCGGCAGCCGTCATGGCGGCGAACGTGGCCAACGTGGCCAGAGACTTATTCATGTGGAAGAATCTCCCCCGTTTTCTCAGTATGGTCTGAACCTAACAGAAACATCCGAGAATCATGTGTCCGCGAAGTCACACCAAGATCGGGAAGCTGACCGGGTCCGATTTTTCGGCGTGTTGACCGGGAGACATTCCATCCGGGCGCCCGGTGCTATTGTCATCGACTTGTCGGGGCGCGGTAAACGGATCAGACGAGAGTTTAATCCGCGTTGCGACGGAGTGGCTCAGGAGACTGGATGGTCTGATCGGTCTCGTATCGGGCTGCGGACGACCGGGACGGTTCCGGCAATCGCCGCGACGGTGCGGCGCCCCACCGGGACCGCGATGGATTGTGGAAGTCCCGGTCGATCAGAGCCCGTTCAGTTGCTTCGTGAAAGATCGATCCTAGAACCTGATCCGGGACAATCAGGACGGCGATGTCGACCGCAGGCAACCAAACGCGAGGGCGCATCGGCTGGGACCTGCATCGGCAAAATCGCGCGTGACCCGGCACGGACTTCGCGACCATGGCTGATCCGCCCGCCGACCTCGTGGATCGGATCTACGAGGCCGCCGTGCTGCCGGAGTTCTGGCCGGCCGTTCTCGCCGACCTGGCCCGGTTCGGCGGGGCGGATGCGGGCGTGCTCTTCACGTCCGACCTCGACGGCTTCCGCTTCGTCGCCACTGCGGATTTCGCCGAGAGCGTCGACGCCTATATCGCGGACGGCTGGCTGACGCGCACGGATCGCACCGCGCGGCTGCTCGCCAAGCGCCATGCCGGATTCGTCACCGACCTTGACGTCTACACGCCGGATGAGTTCGCCCGCGAGCCCGTGTTCCGCGAGTTCTTCAATCCGCGCGGCTTCGGCATGGGTGCCGCCAGCGTCGTCACGGTTCCCACGGGCGACCAAGTGATCTTCGACGTGGAGCGCGCCCTCGCGCGCGGGCCGATCCCGCGGGACGCGGTGGCGCGCCTCGACGGCGTGCGTCCGCACCTCGCGCGCGCCGCCACCATGTCGGCGCGCCTGCACCTGCGGACGGTCCGCGCGGCGGCCGAGGCGCTCGAAGCCGTCGGGTTGCCGGCGGCCATCCTGGGGCGTCGCGGCCGCACGCTGGCGATGAACCGAAGCTGCGAGGAACTCCTGCGCAATCAGATCCTCGACGGCGCGCGCCTGGCTCTGGTCGATCCGGCGGCGGACCGGCTGCTCGCGCGCGCCCTGGCCGAGCTTCCGGTCGCGGCGAGTGCCGGGCCGCGCTCCATTCCCCTGGCCGCGCGCGACGGGCGGCCGCCCACCATCCTGCACCTGCTGCCGATCCGGGGTGCCGCCGCCGACCTGTTCGCGGCGGCCGAGGCGATCGCCGTATTCACGCCCCTGGTGGCCCGGCACGTGCCCGGCCTGTCGGTGCTCGAGGGCCTGTTCGATCTCACGGCCGCGGAGGCACGCGTCGCCCGCGGCATCGCGGCCGGCAGCACGGTCGCGGATCTCTCGGCGGCGTTCGGCACGTCGTCGGCGACCGTGCGCTCGCAGCTCAAGGCCGTGATGTCCAAGACCGGTACGGCGCGGCAGGCCGAACTCGTCCAGCTGCTCGCCGGCGCGGCCTTGCCGGACCGCTGATCCCCGGGCGGCCCGTCGTCCGGGCGCTTACGATATCGTTACCGGGTCTGCCTTACTCGGGGCGAAGCTCCGATGCCTGGGTCACGCATGCGCTCGATCTTCGCCGCCCTCTGCCTCGCCTGCGTCGCCACGGCCGCTTCCGCCGGGGAAGCGCGCATGGACGGTCCCGTCGTCGCGGGCAGCTTCGGGATGGGCGGGGCGGACTATTACGGCGACATGCACTCGCGCATGCCGTTCACCCGCGAGGAGCCGCCGCGGCCGATCGGCGTGGCCGATATCGAACGCGTCCGCGCCGCCCGCAGACGCGCCGACGTGCCGTCGCGGAAGCCGGTGCGGCCGACGCACGGGCGTCACGGCTGAGTCCGGCGACGGGCGGGCTCCGGCGCGATCCGGGCGGCGACCGCGCGTTACGCTTCGGCCTCGCTCGCGAAGACGCAGAGCCGTCGGCATCGTTCGAGTCGCTCAGTACCGGACGTTGGCGATGCCGCTTCCGCTGTGTCCTACGACGCTCTGGATCACCGCCTTGGTCGACGGGCTGATGCCGCCATCGCCGCGCAGCCGCCGGCCATCGGCCCGCTCGAGGCGCGCGACGTCGTCCGCGCACCGGTCCAGCGCGTCGCGGACCCGGGCCGACAGGGGCAGGCTCCGCTGCGCGGGGGCGCCGCTCATCTCGAACCGCAGACAGGAGGCCAGATAGCCCTTCAGGTCGTCGAAGGCGGCGGCCTGCGCGCCCGACGTGAGGAGGACGAACACCAGGACGGATCGGGCGAGCATGGGACGCTCCGGACGGAATCTGACGACAGGGACAACGCGCGAGCCCTGCTTTGGTGACCGGGGCACAATGCGGAAGCGGCGGCGGCTCCGCGGTGCGACCCCGCGGACATAAGGTCCGGTAGTTCCGATTTGTGGGCGGCTTCGACTGCAGTATCGGTATCGATACCGTTGCGTACCGAAAGAATTATGGGTCAAAATTTCCCCGGCGCCGCCGGATCACTCATGCCGCGCAGCGCGAACGGTCGGAATGGAATGGGATCGTACTTGCATGCCGCGCGAAGGACTGGAACAAGCCGACATCATTCGCCTTATCGATCGTTCAAATGCTACAATCCTCGACATTGGAACCAATAACGGGGATATGAGCGATAATTTTTCCAAATGGTTCCCCTATGGTCAGATCTTCGCCTTCGAGCCGGATCCCCGCGCCATCAGGAAGATGCGGGCGCGTAATCTCAGTCCGCGGATCCACCTGACCGAGAAAGCCCTGGGGCGCAGCGTCGGGACGGCAACCTTCCACCAGAGTTCCGGGCAGGATCTCGGCGCCGGCGTGATCGACCGCGAGACGGGCCAGATCGAGGAGTGGGACCAATCCGGATCCCTGCGCGCCCCGAAGGAGCATCTCGCGCTCTTCCCCTGGATCTCCTTCGACAAGAGAATCGACGTGGAGGTCACCACCCTCGACGCGTGGTGTGCCGAGACCAGGGTCAAGGACATCGATTTCATCTGGGCCGACGTGCAGGGGGCCGAGGAGGATCTGATCCTGGGTGGGATGCAGACGCTGCGAACCACCAAATATTTCTATACCGAGTTCTCCGATCGCGAGATCTACGAGAACGCGATTGGATTGCAGGGAATTCTGGATCTGCTGCCCGATTTCCAGGTCGTTGAAGTCTTCGAGCGAGACGTGCTCCTGTTCAACCGGCGTGCCTGGGGGTGACGCGGACTCCGCCCGCGGGGCGGCGATGCGGCAGCCTGTGAACAGCGCGGATAGCGGGGATGGCGGGGCCCGCCGTCAACACAGGTTGTTGCATTCGCCAAGCCATTAACACGTCGAGCTTTTTCCTCATGCATGGTGGACGCATGTCCCACGCCGCGAGCCCGCCATGCACTTCGAGATCCGCACCACCGGTAGACACCTCTGGACCTGGGTGCTGCTCGATGCGACGCACCTGACGGTCCTCGAATCGGACCGGACCTTCCCGTCCGAGACCCAGGCCTCGGCCGCCGCCCTGGCCTTCGCGAAGCTCGTGACCCGCGCGGGCAAGTCGCTGATCGGCGGCCCGCCCGGCGCCCTGGTCTGACCCGGCCGGCATTCCACCCTGCCCCGATGCGGGCAAGCGGCACTCGCGCGCCTGCGGACACCCGGCGCATGCGGCGCCGCGCGATCCGCGCCCCGTCCGCGTGGCCGCGCTGGACTGAGAGCCTGTTCGACCTCCACTCTCCTCGACCTGAGGTGCTGCGCAGCAGCCTCACAGGAGGTCTCCGGGCGTCGCGGCGGTCCCCGGAAGGCTCCTTCGAGGCCCGCCCTGCGCTCCGGCACCTCAGGATGAGGTTGGGGACTTGGATCCCCGTCGCAGTCGCCGGGACCGCCGCGTCGATCAGGCCGCCATGGGTGCGTAGCGCCGGTGGCCCTTCACGTCGAAGCGGTCGAGCATCATGACCTTGTCCCAGACCCGGACGAAGTCCGCCACGAATCGCGCCTGTCCATCGCTGCCGGCATAGGCGTCGGCGATCGACCGCAACTGCGCGTTCGAGCCGAAGACGAGGTCGCTGCGCGTCGCCGCGCGGCGCGGCTGGCCGGTGGCGCGGTCCTTCAGGACGAAGGTCATCGCCTCCGGATCGGCCTTCTCCCAGACGAGGTCGATGTCGGTGACCGTACGGAAGAAGTCCGTCGTCAGCACCCCGACGCGGTCGGTGAAGACCCCGTGCTCCGAGCCGTCGTGGTTGGCGTTCAGCACGCGCAGGCCCCCGGTGAGGACGGCCCATTCCGGCGCGGTCAGCGTCATCAGGTTCGCCTTGTCGAGGAAAAGCTCCTCCGGCGAGACGCTGCGGGTCATCTGCCCGAACCCGTCATCGACGTAGTTGCGGAAGCCGTCGGCCACCGGCTTCAGCCACTCGAACATCTCGATGTCGGTCAGCTCCTGCGTGGTGTCGACGCGGCCGGGGGTGAACGGAACCGCGACGGCGGTTCCGGCATCGGCGGCGGCCTTCTCCACGGCGACGCAGCCGCCCAGCACGATCAGGTCGGCGAGCGACACCTTCTTCCCGTCGCTGCGGCCGCCGTTGAACGCGGCCATCACGCCGCGCAGGGCCTCGACCACCGGCGCGGCGCGGCGGTTGACGGTCCAGTCCTTCTGCGGGGCGAGGGCCAGCCGGCCGCCATTGGCGCCGCCGCGCTTGTCGCTGTCGCGGTAGGTCGAGGCCGCCGAGAAGGCCGTGAAGGCGAGATCGGAGACCGGCAGCCCCGTCGCCGTGATCGCCTGCTTCAGCGCGGCGATCTCAGGCTCGCCCACCGGCGCGTAGGCCGCGTCGGGGATCGGGTCCTGCCACAGGAGACCGTCCTCGATCGTGACCTCCGGGCCGAGATAGCGGTGCTTCGGCCCCATGTCGCGGTGGGTGAGCTTGTACCACGCCTTGGAGAAGGCCTGGGTGAAGGCGTCGAAGTCGCCGAGGAACTTCTCGCAGACCTTGCGGTACGCCGGGTCGACCTTGAGGGCGATGTCCGAGGTCATCATCATCAGCGGATGCGTCTGGCCCGCGACATGGGCGTCGGGGGTCCGCGGCGCGTTCGGGTCCTTGGGCGTCCATTGCAGGGCGCCGGCGGGGCTCTTGGTCTGCTCCCACTCGAACTTGAAGAGGTTCTCCAGGTAGGCGTTGTCCCATTGCGTCGGGTCGGGGGTCCAGCTGCCCTCGATGCCGTTGGTCATCGTGTCCTTGCCGGCGCCGGTGCCCTTCGGATTGTGCCAGCCCAGCCCCATCGCCTCCATCGGCGCCATCTCGGGCGGCGGGCCGATCTCCTTGGCGGGCACCATGCCGTGGCTCTTGCCGAAGGCGTGGCCGCCCGCGATCAGCGCCACCGTCTCCTCGTCGTTCATCGCCATGCGGGTGAAGGTGACCCGGATGTCGCGCGCGGACGCCATCGGATCGCCGCTGGCGTAGGGCCCCTCGGGGTTCACGTAGATGAGAGACTGATGGGAGGCTGCCAGCGGGTTCTCAAGGTCGTAGTCGGCGTCGCCGTTCTTGGCCCGCCAGCGCTTGTCGCGGTTCACCATCTCGTCGAAGCTCGACACCGTGCCCATGTCGACGACCTCGGGCCCCCAGTAGGTGGCGTTGTCCGCCTCCCAGGCGTCGAGCCGCCCGCCGGCGAAGCCGTAGGTCGGCAGGCCCATGATCTCCAGGGCGCAATTGCCGGTGAGCACCATCAGGTCGGCCCACGACAGGGCATTGCCGTACTTGTGCTTGATCGGCTGCAGGAGGCGGCGCGACTTGTCGGTGTTGCCGTTGTCCCACCAGCTCGAGATCGGCGCGAAGCGCTGCATGCCGGTGCCGGCGCCCCCGCGCCCGTCGGCGATGCGGTAGGTGCCGGCCGAGTGCCAGGCCATGCGGATCATCTGGGGCCCGTAATTGCCGTAGTCGGACGGCCACCAGTCGACCGACGAGGTCAGGAACTGCTTGATGTCGCCCTTGAGGGCGTCGAGATCGATCGCGGTGAACGCGGCGGCGTAGTCGAAGTCCGGTCCCAGGGGATCGGCCGCCAGCCCGTTCTGGTGGAGGAGTTCGACCCGAAGGCGATGGGGATACCAGTTCTCCAGCGCCGGCCGGCCGCCGAAAGCGCCGCCGATCCGGTCGCCGCCGAACGGGCACCGGCCCTCCATCTCGAAAGTCGTCGTGTTGGTCTTGTCGATCGTCATCTCGTTCATCGAAGTTCCCCCGGGCGCGAAACCGATGTCGTGCGGCCGATGGCGTCGCCGGCCTCTTTCCCTGCACCGGTCGCCGACGACGGCGGGACGCTGCAGGCGGCCTCACACCTTCGGGAGCACTTCCCGCCGGGCCTGAAGCTGCCCGCGACATCTGGCGGTGCGCATCGGAATCAAGGGGCTGCCGATTTTGCCGCAGGCGTGGCCGTGGCCGGCGCCGGGTCCTGCATCGCCTCATGGATCGCCCGATTCTCGCGCGACTGTGATCATCCGCGAGCCGCTGTCCCGGCGCTGTCCCGATCCGGCACGGACGGGGCCTCGTCCGCTTGGCCCGCCCCGTGCTGTCCGAAGTGCCGGCCGCTGCCCTTCGACCAATGCGGCACGGCCGGCGCTGCGGTTTCGGGAAGGCCTTCGGTGTGTGACAGTCTCCGCCCCGCGCGCAGCCGCGCGACGCGACACAGGCCGGCCTCCGGCTCGGCGCGGATCGGCTCACCTCGCCGTGCAAGCACCGGTGTCGGCTTGTCGAGCGCGGCCCGGCCGGCGGTCAGGGAGACGTCCGTCCGCGCGGGGCGGCCGGCATGGTGACGGGACACATGCATCGCGATCGCCGCTCGATCCTGAAAGCCCTGGCCGCCACGGCCGCCGCGACGGCGACCGGCCTGTCGGCGACCCTGTCGGCCAGTCAGCCGGAGACGCCCGATCTGCGTCGCCGACACGACGCCGTGCCGTGGCAGGCCGACGACTTCGTCGGCCGCATCGGCGTCAACGTGCATCTGGCCCAGAAAGGCACCGTCTACGACCGGCATTTCGAGAGCTCGATCCTTCCGGCGATCGAGGATCTCGCGATCATGCAGATCCGGCAGGGCGTCTACAGCCCGGCGCCCGGCATCACCGACGTCCTGTACGGGCGCATGCGCGACCTGACGCGGATGGGCCGCCAGTTCTCGGTGGTGTGCAACGACCCGAGCGACCAGTACGTCACGACGCCTCCGTCGGCGCTGCCGCGGATCCACGACCTCTGCGGGGGCGCGATCGACATCGTCGAGGGCGGCAACGAGCCCGCGCTCCTCGCCGACCCGGTCCGCAACCCGACCCTGTCGTGGCTGCATCAGCGCGCGCTTCACGAGACCGTCCGCCGGGACCTGCCCGGATCCCGGATCGCGGTGGCCTCGCCCAGCTACATCCAGGGCAACATCGCCCTCGCGAGGCCCCTGGCGGGGTTCGCGGAGCGATCAAACCTGCACCCCTATCCCGGCATGGAGCACCCCGAAACCCGGGGGCCGGGGCGCCTCGGCGGCTTCCGCGAGGCGATGATGCCGGTTTGCGGCGCGGTCGACAGCATCATCACCGAGACGGGCTACCACACGGCGCTGGCGACCGCGTCGGCCCATCTGCCGGTCTCGGAGCCGATCCGGGCGCGCTACATGCCGCGCCTGCTGCTGTTCGCGTATCTCGCCGGCATGCGGCGGACCTACCTCTACGAGCTCCGGTCGAGCTTCGGCCGCGGCGATGCCGATCCCGAATCCGCCTTCGGGCTTCTGACCCATGACGGCGGGCAGACCGCGACCTACCGGGCCGTCAAGCGTCTCATCGCCCTGTTCTCGGGCCCGCGCGCGGCGGGGCGAAGCCCGCCGGTCGCGCGGGCGGCCCCGTTCCGCATCACCACGGCGGGCGACCATCAGGACGTTCAGGGCGCCGCCTTCCGGCGCGGCGACGGCGTAGTCCTGCTGCCGCTCTGGCTCGGCGTTCCCGGCTGGGATCCGGCGACCCGGACGGCGCGAGCCCCCGTCGAGCGCCGCCTGCGGCTCGAGGACGGAGTCGGGCGGAACGCGGTCGTCGCGCACCGGTTCGACGATGAGGGTGACGTCCGGGCCGAGCCGGTCGCCCTCGACGGCGGAACCGGCGAGATCCGCGTGTCCGACCGCCTCACCGTCCTGGAATTCGCCGCCTGAAGCAGCCCGCTGTCTCGGCACGCGGGCCTTTATCCAGTGATGAACGGCCGCGCGAGGTGCGGTGCAGGGTCCATGTAAACCTTAATTATCTCATTTAATTGATAGAATTAGGAGCGATTATTATTCTCGACCGGCTCGATGACATTCGCGGTCCTGAATGGCTGCGTCCGCGGACGATGAGTTGATTGCCATGCCCTTGCTCGGATCGATCGCCGGCCGCGTCAAAGGGCTTCGTCCGGGGGGCGGGGACCGGGCGAAGAAGCCGCCCGGCGGCTCTGACAATCTGGCCGAGATCCTGGCGGCCCATGGCGGGATCGGGCCGGGATTTCACTTCCTCCGCCACGCCCTCTCCGTCGCGATCCTCGCGCACCATTGCCGCGTCGCGGTCATCGGGGGCGCCAGCCCAGCTCAGGCCGCCCTGGAGAACGGCGCCGCCGCGGGCGTGACGACGGCCCTGGGCCACGGCAAGGTCCTGGGCGGATTCCTGCAGCCGGGCCTGTTCGCTCTTGTCGGCCTGTTCTTCGCCCTGAGCGGCTTCCTGATCGCCGGCAGCGCTCTGAGGACCGGCAGGGTCGGCCCGTTCCTGGCCAACCGGTGCCTGCGCATCGTGCCGGCCCTCACCGTCGAGGTGACGCTCTCGGCGCTCGTGCTCGGCCCGTTCTTCACGACCCTGCCGCTCAACCAGTACTTCGCGGACCCGATGCTGCTGAACTATTTCGGCAACATCGTCGGCCACGTCGCCCTCGAACTGCCGGGCGTCTTCCAGAACAACCCGTGGCCCTCGATCGTCAACGCCAACCTCTGGACGCTGCCGCCCGAGTTCTGGTGCTACCTGATCATGCTCGGACTGATGCTGAGCGGCGTGCTGGCGACGCCGGCGCGCTTCACCCTGGCGGTCGCCGGGATTTCCGCGGTGGCGCTGGGCCTCGGCCTGTACGATCCGGCCCGCTTCACGGTGCGGCACGACAACACGCACTTCGCCACGTGGTACATCGTGCTGATGTTCTTCTTCGGTGCGGCGATGTTCCTGAACGCGCGGCGCGTGATCGTCAGCTTCCCGCTCTTCCTGGCCTGCGGGACGTTGTACTACGTCCTGATGCTCGGTGACGTCCTCGGGGTCGTCAGCGGCATGCTGCTCACCTACTGCATGGTGTATGTCGGCATGCAGGGCTTCGCCTGGTTCGACCGGGTGGTGAAGAAGGACCTCTCCTACGGGATCTACCTGTACGGCTTCCCGCTGACGCAGGCCACCGTCGCGGTCCTGATCCCGCATCTCGGCGGCGTCTCGAAGGGGCTCGCCTACGCGGTGATGTTCCCGCTGGTGCTGGTCCTGACCGGATCCTTCGCGTCCCTCTCCTGGGACTACATCGAGAGGCCCGCCCTCCGTCTCCGGCGCCTGCTGGTGCGCCGGCCGCGACCCCGGGCCGCGATCGCGTGACCGACGGCCCCCCGAGGGACCGAGCGCAGGGGCTAGCGGAAGAGCTTGCCGCTGCTCAGGATGGCGCTCCTGTAGCGCTCCGCGTTCAACTGGCGGCCCGAGGGGTCGAGAACCTCGACGTCGTTGTAGCCCGCATCCAGCCATCGTCGGGCGAGGACGATCGCGCTGGCCGCGCGGGCGCGGGTCTGCTGGATGAAGCCCCGCTGCGCGTGGGCGGTGATGACGTATTGTGAGGTCTGCGGAACAGTCTCTGTCATGCCTCGAATCTGACCGGCGACGGTGCACCGGCGCAAGATCGCAGGTTAAGAGATCGCGCGTGGCGGCGACTTCCGGAGCGTTGGTCCGGTAGCGGACCGCGGGGTGCGATCCGGACAGACCGGTCCGCGCTGATGCAGCGCGAGGGGCGGGCGAGACGCTGCCGGCAGAGCCGGGATGTTTCCGGCGGTCTCGAACGTCTATCCCGTGGGGCCGCAGCGCGCTGCTCGGGAGCAGGGCGGCGCGCCGGGCTCCGGATTGGCCTCGCACGGCGGTGATCCCGATGTCGCGCGAAACGCTCGTTCCCTTGATCCTCGCGGGCCTGTTCACGCTCGGCTGCGTCGGCATCCACCGCGCGCGCCGGCATCCCGATGCCGTCACGTTCGGGCTGGTTCTCCTCCTGGGACTTCTCGCCACCGTGTATGTCGGGCAGCACGTGGCGCTGGATGCCCGCCATCCGTCCTGGCAGCACGAGGCCTCGCACCCTTTGGTGCCGCTGCCCGCGAATCCGATGATGTGACGGGCATCGCGTCGCGTCCGGCTGCCCCGATCGCGCGGTTCCACCGCGCCGCCGCGCGGCATCCGGAACGCCGGGCTGACGCAGCTTTTCTCCGACCTGCCTCATAGAGTCTCGGCCAAGCTCCGGAACGGGTCGATAACCGGCACGGCTTGACGTGTCCGCTTCCGCGGGAACGTCTCGACCGTCGGGCGCAACCCCAGAACCGGGGCCTTGCTGACGATCAGGAACAGCAAGGACAGCGTGATCGGCTGCGGGGACGCGGCGCTCCCGCTCCCCTGTCGCGAGGGTAAGACCGATCCGGGTTCGGCACTGCCATAGCCGATGGGGCGCTGCCCGGACGTATCGCATCCCCGGATTAAAGCGGGCGTCCCGACGTCTACCCTTTCAGAACGAGACCACCTTCGCCCCGCCGGCCGCCGCCGAGCGGGGCTCTCTTTGACGCAGCCGGGTCCCGCGCGGTGCCCATCATCCGCTTCGGATTAAGCGGGATCCGCCAACGTCTACGCTGGGTCAGGCGGCGTCCCGGCCCGCCATCAGCGTCGTCAGCGTCCTCTCAGGAGTCAATCTGTGCGTTCATATGTGCTCGGCGTGATGCTTACCGTGCTGATCCCGCTCTCGCTCTCGGCGCAGGCCCAGGAGGCCGGAGACGCGGCCGCCGGCGAGAAGGCCTTCGCTCCCTGCAAGGCGTGCCACAACTTCCAGAAGAATGGCGTCGGCCCGGATCTCAAGGGCGTCGTCGGCCGCAAGGCCGGCACCTACGAGGGTTACAACTACTCCGCGGCGCTAAAGAATTCCGGGATCACCTGGGACGAGGCCAACCTGCACGAGTGGCTGAAGAACCCGAAGGCGAAGGTCCCGGGCAACAAGATGATCTTCCAGGGCTATACGGACGACAAGAAGATCAACGACGTGATCGCCTATCTCAAGACGCAGTCCTGACGCCGCGTCCGTTCGAGGCGCCATCGTCCACCCATCGGCGGCGCCGGCTCGGCACCGTCTTGGCCCGCCCGGTCCACCGCGGCGGGCCTTTCGCGTCGAGCCTCCGCCGCGCGAGGCCCGTTCGTGCTCCGGATCGAGGCCGGCGCGGGATGCCGGCCCGGCCGAACGCGGCCGCCGCGCCGACAACGTCCGCAGACTGTGCCGTTGCAACGTGAGATTTTGTGACGACAATCCGACTCCCGGCCGGAGGACCAGGGAGCTGACATGCGGCGCGGATCGGTCTTGCTCGTGCTGGCTCTGTCCGTCGCCGCGCCGTGGACGCTTCGCCCTTCGGCAGTCTCGCTTTCCTGCCCCGGCGGCCATATCCGAACCTCCGATGGCCGTCAGGGCCTCGCGCGATCCGGTCGAGAATGTTGAGCGACACAACGGTCTTCCGGCGCTGTCGATCGGTTTGGGGTTCGGCGGATGAACGGCCATCGCTTCCGGGCGCGATCACGATCGCCGATGTGCGTTACGTCCCGGACGGCGCGCCTGTCCCGTGGGGATTGTACAAGGGCGACCAGCGCATCTACGAAGTCGCCGATGCCGTCGCCACCGGTGCCGCCCGCTTCGGTTTCGACGGCGAGGCGGACGCCGCGGACGGGCCGTATCTCTATGTCGGCCTGCTGATCCTCCACTACGGGCACTTCATCATCGACACCCTTTCCCGGCTCTGGCCCATGCTCGTCATGACCGGGCGCCGGCCGAAGATTCTCTGTCATCGCCTCGAGGCATTTCCCGAAGGTCCGGAACACGCGTTCCTGTACGCGATGCTGTCCGGTCTGGGGATCCGGCGCGCGGACGTCGTGAGCTTCGACCGGACGACGCGGATTTCGCAGGTCATCATGGCGGAGCGAAGCTTCCACGAGCGATCGCATGTCCATTCGATCTTCGGAGATCTGTGCAGGACAGTCGGTCAGGCATCTTGGCCGACCGCTTCCGGTGCCGCACCCGAAAGGCCCGTCTACCTGTCGAAGACGAAGCTCAGCTCGGGGATGAACTGTCTCGTCAACGAAGCGAAGCTCGAATCCGCGTTGAGCCGCCTCGGCATCGACATCGTCTATCCGGAAGATCTGAGTTTCGGGGCGCAGGTGTCGTTGCTCGCAGCCCGCGGGCCGATCCTCGGGCCGACCACGTCGGCCTTTCACACGGCCGCGTTCTCCGCGCCGGGACGGCGCATCATCGGCTTGAACTGGAGCTATCAGATCAACTCGAATTTCCTGCTGTTCGACACATTCAATCACACGCAGGCTTACTATTATTGGATCTTCAAAACAGAGTATTCGGACGTCAGCAATTTCGGTGTCGGTTGGGCCATCCCCGATCCGGAGCGCGTGGCGCATGAACTGCTCGAACGCGTGGCGCACTTCGACACCCTCGACCAGCTTGATGCCGCCCAGGAGGCGCGGCGTGCGCGCAGGGAGCGCCGCTGGACGCATCGGCTCAGCGCGTGGCGCCGGACATTCAAGGAGCGGTTCGGGGGCGGCGTGCACGACTAGGGCGCCCGGGACCGATGCGGATGCCGTGCCGGCGCATCGGACGCGCAGCAAGATCCGCTGGGACGTAGGGATCCTGTCCGGCGGTCCTCGCTCGGCCGCTTCTACTTGCCGGAGCGTCTCAGCAGACGAGGCCCGAACACGAGGAGGATGGCCTGGCCGAGATAGGCGCCCTGGAGCGTGGCATTCACCTCAAGGCCCCGTTGCAGGACCGTCAGGAAAGGTCGGGCGTGCAGGGCGCCCTCGATGCCGATCGCGGTGGAGAACACCATCGTGATGACAGCGAGGCTGAACCAGTTGAGCCACCGCGCGATGATCATCCCGATCGTTGCCGTCAAGAGATAGATCATGCCGGGCGTGCCTGTTTGATCTGCTTCCGGGGTTCCCCGTATCCCGATCGGCAAGCATCGGGAAGCGATGATGCGGCGATTGTCTCCCCGACACGCTCGCGAGATCAATATTTACTGACGGAATTATCAGCTCTTTAGGAGTAAAACGGAAACATAGGACAGGGTGGTCAGCAGCAGAGAGCAGACGAACGTGACGGCGACGCGAACAGACAGCGAAGAGGGCACAGGAGACATCTCCGAGCGCCGTCCTGAAGCACGAAGTCTCATAAGGCGAGGGCTCCATCCGAGGACGGTCGAGAAGCATCGAGGAATATAGCGCGCGCGTGGGGAGATTGGACTTACTCGCTACGGAAGCAAAGCTGAGAACGGCATCATCACCGTGTCCGTCTACGGATGCGACAATTCGCCTCACGGATGTGGCGCGCGGTTCGATCCGGCGTCGCTCCGCGACCCGACCGTCTCCGGCGCCATTCCCTCGGTAGGCCCCCCGTATGCCTCTCGGCCATCGGTCACGATGAGTGTCCGACCTGAGCTGACACGATCCGGTAGCATGGTCAGCGCGTCGCATCGCCCTCTTTTGATGGCTTGGCCGGGCCTCCGTCAGAGATCCGGTTCATCGACGGTCGCGGCGGCCGGCTCGCACGCGGGCGCGTCTGCCGATCCCGAGACAGGATGCGTGCCTTGGCCGGGCATGCGCGCGCGCCGCGGTCATTCCCGGCCCGGGGTAGGGCGATCGCAGATCGGGCACAGGATCGGGCACGGGGCGGATGCCGCGATTGCATGTATAGGGAGCACGTGTGTGTGCGTTACGAGTGCGGCGACAACTATGTTGGATCCCTTCATCCGAAAGTTGTCGCTCCGCGCGCATCTGGACCGGGATGATGTCGCGGCGCTGGAGCGAGCGATCCGCGACATCTCACGGGTCGAGGCCGGTCGTGATCTTGTGACGGAGGGGAGTGCCCCGGGGGGCGCCTGCATCATCCTCGACGGCTTTGCCTGCCGCTACAAGCTCGTGCCCGACGGCGGCCGCTCGATCCTCGCCTACCTGGTCCCGGGCGACGGCTGCGATCTGCACGCATCCCTTCTCAACCGCGCCATCAACTCCGTCGCGACGCTGACGCACTGTACGATCTCGTCGGTCCCGTATCGCGCGATCAAGGAACTGGCCGCGGCTCGCCCCAACATCTACCGCGCTCTGTGGTGGTCCGTTCTGGTCGATGGGGCTGTGCTGCAGGAATGGCTGGTGGGGATCGGGCGTCGCTCCGCCGACAAGCAGGTCGCCCATATCCTCTGTGAACTCCTCACCCGGCTCAGGGCCGTGGACCTCGGCACGGAGGCCGATTACCGGCTCCCGCTGACGCAGGCCGAGCTGGCCGACACGGCCGGTCTCTCGAATGTGCATCTCTCCCGCGTGCTCGCGGACCTGCGCAACGCGGGTTTGATCACCAGCGGACGCAAGAGCATCAGCGTACCGGACCTGGGCCGCCTGTGCGATTTCGCGGACTTCAAGCCTGACTACCTGCTCCTGCCGGCGGCCGAGAAATCGTCCGAGGAGCTTGGAAGGTTGCCCGGCATGACGAAGATCGTGTGCTGACCGGGCCCCCGGCTCAGCTCATGGGCCTGTGCCGCTCCTGAGCCTCCTGCTGGGCGAGCCTGCGGCCAGCTCCATCAGCAGCGCATCCGCCCCCGCGCCTTCAGGTCCGGTTCCGGGAGCTGAGCCAGCGCCTGTCGCGCCGCCAGAAGGTGCTCCGCCGCCTGTTCCAGGGGCGGCCTGTGGGCGGCATGCTCGCCCGTCGACAGGGTGAGCCTGCCGGTACGTGACCATGAGATGTCCCCGGGGATGCCCCGGCCACGCACCGGGCGACCCGCGGCATCGCGCACGGTGTCGCCGCGGTCCAGCACCCAGCGCGTGACGCCATCGGCCGAGAGGACCTGGTGCTCGGCGACGACGGGTCTGGGTTGTCCTCTCAGCGCCACCGCTCCTTCATGCAGGCCAGGATGTAGACCGTCCGCACGCAGCGGGTCTGGGCCTCGGGGGAATGCGCCTTGCCCATGCACGCATCCATCCCCGACGTGAGAAGCCAGTGATCGATGTCCTTGCCGGACTCGCAGGTGAAGATCGGCTGGAAACCCTCGAAGCGGCTCATCTGCCAGAAGATGGCGACGAACGACAACAGGCAGAACGCGCCGACCAGAAGCTTGCTGTCGTAGAACCAGTGCCGGCGTTCGGCAGTTGTGGCCGCGCGCTCGCTCACCGCTGCACGGGATTCGGCAACAGGATTGCGGCTCGGGCCCCGACGCGCGTGCGCAGGCGCTTCCCGGCTGCCAGCACCGCGGTCACGGGCATGTTGGCGCGGAGCGTCCCGACCGCGTCGGGCGTCCGCCCCGTCGTGGCCTGATGGGCCGCTGCCGCGCTGCCGGCCTGAACGGCATCGAACGCCCGATCGGAGATCAGAGCGACCTTGCGCGGCGCGGTTGAGGCGGGATGGGCAGCCATGCGAGCCCGTGGGTGCAGTCCGCTGATCGGAATCCAGGTTCGGCGAACCTGACGACAAGACGTTAAACGATCGCTTGTCCGATAGACTATCACTCGGCCCCTGCAGGTCGAGTGGTGGGCGCGACAGGGATCGAACCTGTGACCCCTACCATGTCAACTTTGTTACCGCAACGGAACGTGCGGAAATCATTGGGCTTTTGCTGAGCGGCCAGAGGGGAAAATGCCGTGATGTTCACTGCCCGTTCACGGTTTTCGGGTTCGCCGAACCTGAGAGCACTAATTAACATGCGTCCTCCGGGGCGCGACCGTCTCCAGCCCCTCGTCCAGTTCCAGGCTCGCTGCGGCGCCGCGCAAATGGTTCGGTGAGAAGCGGGCATAGATCCGGCGGGTGGTGGCGACGTTCTCGTGGCCCAGGTACGACCGGATCTCCTCCATGTCGATCCCGGTCTCAGCCATGCGGACCGCGGCGCTGTGCCGGAGAAGGTGAGGGTGGGTGTGCTGCAGGCCGGCCGCCTCGGCCGCGCTGGACAGCCCTTTCTTCACCGACCGGACCCGCTGCTTGTTCCACTCGATCACGAAGGGTGAGCGCGCCCCGGCCTGAGCGGCGAGGAGACGCGTCTTCAGCGTGCGCGTCATCGGCACGATCGCCCTCCCCTTGTGCGGGATGACGATCTCTGGGTCCTCCAGATCAATCTTCTCGCGCTCGAAATCGCACCGCTCCCAGGTGAGGCCCAGGATGGCCCCTGCCCTGCCGGCGGTCGCGTAGGCTACGTGGACGAACAGCTCCAGGTGCGGCGCCTTGCAGGCTCCGGCGAGCCGCCGAACCTCGTGGGCGGTGAGGTGGCGCTCTTTCCGCTTCACGGCGGCGGGTCGCTCGATGTCGGGCGCTTGGCTGATCAGCTTGTGCTTAAGCGCCCACTTCACCACCATCCGGAGCCGACCGAGCTCGGTGATGATCGTGCCGTCCTTCCGGCCGGCGGCGCGGCGCTCGGCGATGTGGGCCCGGCAATCCGCGATCTCGATCGCTTCGGCGTCCATGGTGCCGAAACGCGCTGCGAGCGCCTTCCACTCGAACGGCATCACAGTGGCGACCGGCCTCCCCTTCTTGTCGAGGAGGTAGGCGTCCCAGAGCTCCTTTACGGTCTTGCCTTGGGGGCGGACGGCGTGGGCGTATACCGCCGGAGCACGTCGCCTGGCCTCCGCCTCATCGCCGGTGCCAAGGCGGTGACGTTTCCGCTTCCGCTGGCCGTCGACGGTGACCCAGAAGCTGAGGACGCATTCTCCCTTGAGCCGTCCGATCTCGTAGGGCTCACCATCATCGCGCATTCCGCTTCCTCCACGGCGGATCGGGGAATCCGCAGCAGCTTGCCACCGAGGCGAAAGTGCCTGAGCGCGCCGCGGTTGACCATGTTGCGGACGTGCTTCTCGGAGCAGCCCCACTCCTCCGCGACCTCGCGTGGCGTCAGGATGTCAGGACGCATCGCCCCTTCCCCGCTCCTTGAGCCCAGCGAGCGCCGCTCGGCCAGCATCTGTGATGGCCCACGCCCGGAAGCCGCCATCGGCGCGCCAAGTCACGACGTAGCCGGCACGGTCTAGGGGCCGAACCTCCGGCATCTCGCTGGCCGCGACCATGTTGCCGCCGCTCAGGCTCAGGCCTTCCAAGATGCGGATCTGCGGTTCGGTGAGACTCGTCATGCCGCACTCGCGATGTCGAGCGCGCGATTTGCGTCGAAAGCAGTCAAAGAAACAAAGCCGAGCTTAATAACCTGAGAGGTATTCAAAATTCCGGCTTGCCGGAGTCTACCCGTGATTGCATTTCCCGAAAACGAGTTGCGCCCTCGAGCGCTGCAGAGTGGGGAACTCTTTTTCAGTGGCACGCCGGGAAGTTGCGACTGCCTCGTGTGGGACATCAACCGAGACGGGGCTATGATCCAAGTTGATCCCGACGAGGCGCCTCCGGACAGCTTTCGCCTAGTTTCTGGAGGTCTCTTTCTCAACCAGCTTTGCGAGGTAATCTGGCGCAATGGGCAAAGCATCGGCGTGAAGTTCGCCACCTGAACATTGCGCTCACCCATGGCGCCCCTCCCCGAACCGCGGCTCGCGCAACACGGCGGCTTCGACCGGGTCGCCGTAGAGCCGAAGCGCACGGGCAGCGATGCTACCTCCGGACTGCTTCAGGTCGCGCAGCCGCTCACGGTGCTCCTCATCGGTCGCGGCCTTCGCCAGCTTGAAGTCGGAGATCTTCGCCTCGCCCGGCGGCCAGCCGAGCCAGGACAGGTAGCCGGTCGCCGGGTCGGCCCAGACCCACGTGTCGCCGGACGGCTTGTGCAGGATGCTGTCGCCGGTGCGGAAAGGCGGCGTTCCGCCTCCGTTCGGTGCATTGGGCAACTTCCTGCCCGTTTCCGGAAACGACTTTCCGTCGGTTGCCGCGGTATTCTGGTTGACGCGAGTCATGGGCGGGGCTCCGGCGTGCGAGGGAAGAGATTGGGTTGACCGGCCCGGAGATGCCGTCTCCGGCTGGCGTTCACCGCGCGATGCGGCCGGTCCCAAGCGTTGTGACAGCACTGGCAAAGCGCCCGCAGGTTGCTCGGGTCGTTGTGGCCAGGATCCTGGTCCATGTGCGCGATGGTCGGGACGACCTTCGACCGCGTCTCCGGATGTAGCTCCCCGTTGACCGCCCGGCGCCCGGGAAACTGCGGCGTGCCGTCGCCGGCAGCCGCGCGAAGCCCGTCCGAGAGCTTGCGGGCCTCGGGACGACCCATGATGAAGCGGGCGGTGATCGGCGCGCCCTCTATCGAGAAGGCGATCGCGAGCTCGACGCCGGCGCAAGTGGGCACCGCGTCGATCGTCCAATCAGTGCCGTCGGGCAGGATAGATTGGAACGGGCTCATGCGCCTTGAACCCGAAGTTCGCCGAACGCGATCAAGGTTAATGTCCGCTGTTTATAGAACAGGAATAGCGGTCTTAATCCTTCATATAGACACAACGACCATCGTCGTGACTGCGAACCCTGCTTATTGCGAGTAGTCATGGCCCACGAGAGACGGCGAGCTCCGCGTACGGACACGGATATGACCGGACGGATCGTGCCCGGCGTCGGCGTGCCGATGGGCTGTCGCGTTAGGGATCGCTCGGGTACTGGCGCCCAGCTACGCGTCAACAGCGTCTTCTGGATCCCGGACACGTTCCGCCTTGAGATCCCGCTGACTGGAGAGGAGCTGCAGGCGCGTGTGGTGAGGCGATCGGCCGGCAATCTCGGGATAGCAATCGAGTAGTCCATCACGCCATCCCCATGGCTTGCATGTACAGCTCCAGGATGGCCTCCTGCTCCAAGCGCTCGCTGTGATCCTGGTTGCGGATCCGCAGGATCGTGCGCACTGTCTTGGCGTCGAAGCCGCGGCCTTTAAGCTCGGCGAACACCTCCTTGATGTCGCCCATAATGCCGGCCTTCTCTTCTTCCAGTCGCTCCAGGCGCTCGATGAACTGCTTCAGCTCGTCGGCGGCGACGCCCTCGGCTGAGGAGACGTCGCCTGAGGTGGACAGGCCGGCGTTCACTAGTTCGCCTCCCGAGCGCCGGCCTCGATGACGACAGGCGGCGCCCAAGCGCGACGTGCTAGGTAGCGATCGGCCACACGTGCAAACCGGATCTCCCGGACCGCTTCGACCGCTGCCTCGGCCTCGCGCCGGCCGGGCGGATCTCCCTTCAGCGGCAGACCCCGTATCAGTGCCCGGGCAGGGTCGCGGTAGGCGTGGACCTCCGCCTCCGTGAAGCCTTGCTGAAACAGGTGGGCGACGGTGCAGGCGCCCTCCGGACCGTTCTTTCGCTCGACCATGAGCCGGGCCATGCGGAAGATCTGGGCGCGGGCATCCGGAGCCTTGCGGGCGGCGTGGACGAGAGACGGCGACGGCATGGGCGGATCTCCTCAAACGCACAGGGGATGATCAATGGGCGATGGGATGCTGCCGGGCCTCCACAGCACGGGCCGGGCGTGATCCGGGATCCTCGACCGGCCCCGCGCCATCGGGTGCATCGGCGCGCCATCTGCCGTGAGCCCGAAGCAGTGCACGTCGGGCCACGGCTCCTCGCCGGTGGTGATCTCTTCGAGCACGTGGTCGACGAACGCGGGGTCCCAGGCACCGGCGCCCCAGCAGGCAACCACAAGCGCGGCCGCCTTGGCTTCACCGACCAGCAACGGCAGATTGTCGAAGTGGATGCGGTCGCGTGCGTACCAGTCCGGGCCGTTGCCCATAAACTGCGCCCAGGCTCGGCACTCGGCCGGCGACGAAGTGCGCAGCGGGTAAAGGTTGACCGCGGTGAACCCGCCGTAGCCCCAGGACCGGGCGAAGTGGATCCAGCGGCGCACCGTCGGGTCGTCCTGACGGTGGTCCGCAGTCGAGGGGTTCAGCCCAATGAAGCACACGCGCCCGCCCTCGCTAGACCAAGTGCGGGTCAGCGTGAAGCGATAGGCGCCGCATCGGGACAGGTTCGCCGAGCGGGCGATTGTGTCGGCGAAGGGGACGCCGAACAGATCGCGAGTGGCGAGGGCAGTCGCGCTCATGCCGCCCCCGCGTTGTCGAGCGCGTCGGCCGGGGCGTGCTTGCGCAGGCCACGGAACAGCTGGACGACCCGGCTGCCGTCTTGCCGCTCAATCAGGACGTTGTGCGGGGGCCGTCGGCGGCCCCAGCTGGAGCCGTCCAACCTGCCGACCGGCGTGGACGGACCGGCGCCGGTCTTGCCCCAGCGGATCAGCACGCGGACGGGCGAGCTCGCTTCGAGGTAGGTGCGGCCGATCATCGACGCACCTGCGCCGTCATGTCTCTACATACATTATTACAGCCAAAATTTGGCTTTAAGTTCTTTTTAATTCGCGAAAATAATAATGCCGCGGAGCGGAGGCGCCATTTATGATTAGCGTTTCGACTAGTAACTATTTCACGATGCTCCGCGCGGCACAGCTGCAGGCGGTGCGGGAAGGGTTGCCGAGCGATAGCCGGCGATCCGTACCCGTCGCCATCGAGGAACACGTGCCCCCACCCGCGACGCAGAGCGTCAACACACGGGTTACCCAAATCATCAACGTGTTGATCTGATGTGATTATCCCCTTCGAGGATCGAATTGTGATGCAGGATCGCCGCGAGAGTCGACAGGAAGCAACGAGCCTGCTGGTATATGTTCTCACTACGAGGGGACGCATGCCGTGCACGATGGTCGATCGTTGTGAAAGAGGTGCGCAGCTAAAGGTCCTCAATCCGCTCGATCTTCCCGAGACCTTCACCCTCGTCATAAAGGAGAGTGGCGAAATCCGGGATGTCCATGTCACGTGGCGACAGCATAACTCAATTGGTGTGACGTTCGCATAGTGCTTCACGCCCGCCCCTCCTCGAACCCCGGCTCGCGCAGCACGGCGGCGAGGCGGCGGTATGTGGCCGCGCGCTGAGCCTGTGCGATCGCGCGCTTTTCGGATGAGCACCAGACGGCATCTTTCCCGGTTGCCTCGGCTTCGGCATCGAGAGCAGCGGCAATCAAGGCTGGGTCCACGTTCGGAGCGAGGGCTACCGACCTGACCCTTTCGGCGATTGCGCGTGCGGTGGCCGCCAGGACGAAGAGCTCATGCCGCGAGTAGCGCACGTCGCCCGCGAGATCCCGAGAATTCCCGAGAATGCTAAGCAGCGCATCGACCGTTCCGCCTCCGTTCGGCACATCGGGCGACCTGTGGCCCTCATTTGATCCGTTGCTGCCGTCGGTTGCCGCGGTGTTCTGGTCGACGACGTTCATGGGCGCACCTCCTCGCCGAACAAATCCCCTTTGGCGCCCTCGGCATCGGCCTCGGCGCGGAGCTTGCTAGCGATCGACTGCATGAGTGCTGTCTGGCGCTCTGCGAGCTGCCGCGTCATGCGACCGGCCTCGACCCAACGTGGGTAAGCGCGCTGTCGCTGGCGGACCTCGTGTTCGGCGCATTCGGCGAGTTCGGCAGCTGTGAAGCCGTCGCGCGTCGTTTTGCTGTCGGGCATGGGACTGCTCCGCAGCTCAGGGCGATGCGCACAGCCAGGCGCGCGGCTACGCGCTCGAACTGAAACCGAAGGGGCTGGGCGTGCTCAAAGGCTTTATGCGCGAGGGTGCGCTTCGGCGCTGGGCGCCGTGGATCGGTGCTGCACTGCTGGTTTTGGTGGCGGTGGCGCTTGCGATGATCGTGTGAGTGTCTGAGCGTGCATTGGATGCGTTTCAGTGCACGAGCAGGCGCGACATTGGGAAGCTTTCTGGCGGGACCAACTGCTAATCCGTTGGATGGCGGGAACCTCGTCATTGGCGCCCCCTTGTTACTCTGTTACGCAAACATTCCATGGCCTCGTACCCGTAGATTGGGTCCTCATGGACGCGAATTCTGATCAGCCAGGGGATGACACTGAATTGGCGCTCGACATGATCGGGCGTGCGTACCTCGCGCTCGCAATTCTGTTCGAGACCACACATCCGGGCGAGTTCGAGCAGGCGCAGGCGCGCATCCACGCGTTTGTCGAAGCCAACCTGCGCTTGATCGCGGAGAAGAACGATGCGGGTGGCGGCGTGCCCGACGGCGTCGCGACACGCGTTCACGGCATTCTCACCGACATCGAGCGGGAGGTCGCCGCCATGATCCGACCGAGCGGATCGCTGGATACCTGACGCTGACAGCCGCACCGCCGAGCGAGCGAAGGCTATCGCTGTTGCAACTTGGCCATATGAATACGAAATGCCGACGCGGCGAGGCGCTAGGCGAATATCGAGCCGCGCTTCCAATCGACAGTTATCCACAGCCATGCTAGGCCGCTTCACCCTCGGCTCGGCAGACCAAAAGCGACGATGAGCAGTATCGAGCGGGACGAGACAGGCGATATTGCGCTGCGACTGATTGCACGCGCCTATCACGCGTTGGCCGTATTCTATGAGATAAAGAGTCCTACGGATTACGATTACTTCAATCGGCGCATCATGCCTTATCTGATGGAGACTGTCCGCGCCGACGGGATCCTCGATGGAGATCACGCAGTCCGAACGGCGCGTGCTGTCGAGCGCGTCCGCGTTATCCTCACAGAGGTCGAAGGCGAAATCGCGTCGATCCGGCAGCAGGCGCTGAGCCAGAATTGAGCGCCCAATAGCCTCGCTGCTCGTGGTACAATGGCTGACCTGGTGGTTCCCTTGATCTCGGCAGCCGTCTTCGTTGGCGTGGGCTGGCTGATCGTCCATGCCGGCAGCCATTACGATGACGCGATCCGGCACACACTGACCGTCTTCGCGCTGGTGACTGGTCTGCTGGTGCTGATCGGTGTGACCGCGAAGCTGCGATCCCTGATGACTGTCGGTCGGATGTCGCACCGGATAGAGGCACGGTCGCAGATCGATCCGCCGAAGTCGGTCCGCGCGGTGCGGAAGCTCGATGCGGGGCTGAACCCGTAGCGACGGCCCGCTCATACCCCCTCCCCCGCGCTCACCCGCTCCCCGAACGCGGGGTCAAGTGTGGTGCGAGGCACCACGGCCGATGCAACAATCCACGAAATCTTAGCGACACTGAGCTTAGCCATAAGGCTGTCCCAACGGAGCTGATCACCGGCCGCCGCA
>NZ_JBKFBO010000147.1:58012-162750 GCF_053346215.1 Methylobacterium sp. A49B | reverse complement strand
CGCCGCGCACGCCGCCGACCTGCCGGTCAAGAAGGCGGTTCCGATCGAGTACGTCCGCGTCTGCTCCGCCTACGGCGCCGGCTTCTTCTATATTCCCGGCACCGACACCTGCCTGCGTCTCTCGGGCCGCGCCCGGTTCGAGGGCGGCTACCAGGCCAGCTACACGCGCCAGAATGGCAACGGCGGCGATACGTCAGGCTATCAGGGCCGGCTGCGCATCAACCTCGATGCCCGTACCCAGACCGCCTACGGCACGTTGCGCGCCTTCGTGCGCCTCGATGCCGGTGCCCGCACCGGCTACGCCCTCGTCGGCACCTCCGGCACGCAGCAGCGCATCGGCCAGGCCTTCCCGGGCCTGGGCGTCGACAGCTTCGGCCGCGACCAGCAATTTTCGAACGTCGACAAGGCGTTCATTCAGTTCGCGGGCCTGACCGCCGGTCGCGCGTCCTCGTTCTTCGACTTCTACGCTCACGACTTTGAGCTGGGCGGCTCGACGCTGGGCTCCGACAACGCGTCGACCAACCTGCTCGCCTACACAGCCACCATCGGCAACGGCGTGTCCGCGACGCTCTCAGTCGAAGACCCGGTCTTCCGCCGCACTCCGATCTTCTCGCCGACGGTCAACCCGGCGGGAGTCACGGTGAACACCAACCTCGCGAACTTCGCCCAATCGAACTCGCCGGTGCCGGTCTTCATCGGCTACACCAACGGCGTCCCGTCGCGGTACAGCTTCATCGACGCGATCCAGCGGGAGCGCCTGCCGGACTTCGTCGGAGCCTTGCGCGTCGATCAGGCCTGGGGCTCGGCCCAGATCTCGGCCGCCTCGCACGAGCTGAATGTCGGCAATGTCGCCAACGGCGCCGGCTCCGGAACCGGATCGAATGTCAGCATCCCGCACACCAACAGCCTGCTCGGCTGGGCGGTGCAGGGCGGCCTGAAGGTCAACACGCCCTTCATCGCGCCCGGCGACGCCCTCTACCTGCAGGGTGCATACGGCGAGGGCGCGCAGCTCTACACCGGCTACTCCGCCTACACCGGCTCGTACACGCAGAGCACCGCGACCATCCAGGGCCAGAAGTTCGCCCAGTATTTCGCAGATGCGACGATCAACCCGATCACCGGCCAGCTGCAGACCTCGCAGAGCTTCACCGCGACCGCGGCGTACCTGCACTACTGGTCACCGGAATGGCGCTCGGCCTTCTTCGGCTCCTACGGCGAGCAGAGCTTCGCGCAGGGTGCGCGCCGGGCCCAGGGCGCGATCTTCAATCTCGTGAACCCGAACGGTACCAACACCTTCGGCGCCAACGCCGTGGGCGTTCCGGGCACGCGCTTCTACCAGTTGAGCCAAGCCCTTCGCGACACCTACCAGTTCGTGGCGGGCGGCAGCGTGATCTGGTCGCCGGTCAAGGACCTCGATATCGGCGTGGAGGCCTTCTACACGCAGATCGGCCTGAAGAGCGGCCGGGCGATCGATACCGACAAGAGCCCGACCGCCTATTCCAACGTTGCCGGCATCAACAATGGGACCTTCGTGCCGCGCACCGCGACGCAGGACTCGGCCTCGATGGTCCGCGTCCGTGTCCAGCGCGATTTCTGATTGAGGATGTCGGTGCGGGGATCCTGATCTCCGCGCCGGCTCCCGTGCAGCCGCCTCTGCACCGAGGCGGCTTTCCTGGCCTGGCTTCGCGCCGGGCCCATTTTTTCGTGCGCGATCGGGCGAAAGGCTTCGATTCGACGTCGGCGGGCGCGCTCCGGAAGCCTGCCGGATCGTCTTCGCTGCGTTTGCGTGCGCAGGGGTAGACGGAGCTGGACCTCAAGACCAGCCTTCGCCAACCAGGGCGGCCAGGACCGGCCTTGTGGCAATCGTGAGGAGTATCAGACGTCCTTAATCCCGGCGCGCGCGACAGGTCGCGCGCTTTGTTCCAGAACGCGTTGCCGCCCCCCGGCGGCGCTGATACGCCGAATGTCACTTTATTGCCGCCGGTGATGCTGACCTCGACGGGTCGCGAGCGCGATGGCGTTCCGGATCGTGACGTGGTCGGCGCACGGTGTGGGGATGTTCGGGGGAACGCCATGACCAGCACTGCCACAACACGCTCTGCACCACCACCGGTCGAGAGTCGGGCGGCAGAGGCGGGCGCGGCGCGGTTCTGGCCCGATCGCTGGTGGCGCCTGGTCGATGCAAAAATCGGCATCATACCGCTCCCGGTCTACCTCATCCTGGCGATCCTGATCGGCGTGCTGGTCCAGGAGGGCGAGATCAAGCCTGACGGACCGACCATGATCGCCGTGCTGGTGATGGGCGGCTTCACCTGCGCGGAGATCGGCAAGCGGATCCCGGTCCTGAAGAACATCGGCGCCGGCGCGATCTTCGCGACCTTCATCCCGTCGGCGCTCGTCTACTACGCCCTGGTGCCGCCGCAGATGGTCAAGGCCATCACAGATTTCACCAAGTTCACCAACTTCCTCTACATCTACATCGCGACCATCATCGTCGGCTCGATCCTCGGCATGGATCGCGACGTCCTGATCAAGGGCTTCCTGAAGATCTTCGCGCCGCTCGCGGTCGGCTCGGTGGCGGCCGCCCTCGTCGGCACGCTGGTCGGCACCCTGCTGGGCCTCGGACCCTACAAGACGTTCTTCTTCATCGTCGTGCCGATCATGGCGGGCGGTGTCGGCGAGGGCGCGATCCCGCTCTCCATCGGATACGCGGCGATCCTCGGGATGCAACAGGGCGTGGTCTTCGCGCAGGTGCTGCCGCCCGTGATGCTGGGATCGCTGACCGCGATCATCCTGTCCGGCACGCTCAACTACGTGGGCAAGCAATATCCCCACCTCACCGGTGAGGGGCGCCTGCAGCCCGATTCCGAAGGCATCAAGTCGAGCGATGCCCAGGCCAAATCCGAGGCGGCGCGGGGCCAGATCGACCCCGCCACGATCGGTGCAGCGGGGCTGACGGCCATCACCCTCTATCTGCTGGGCGTCATGGCCCACCACATGGTCGGCCTGCCGGCGCCGGTGGCGATGCTGTTCCTGGCGGTGTTCGCCAAGCTCGCCAGCGCGGTGTCGCCCCATCTCCAGGCCGGCGGCTTCGTGGTCTACAAGTTCGTTCAGGTCTCGATGACTTACCCGCTGCTCTTCGCCATCGGCGTGGCGCTCACGCCCTGGAACGAGTTGATGGCGGCGTTCACCCTGGTGAACCTGATCACGATCGTGTCGACGGTGGTGACGCTGATGGTAACGGGCTTCTTCGTCGGCCGCTGGCTCGGGATGTACCCGATCGAGACCGCCATCGTGAACGCCTGCCACAGCGGGCAGGGCGGCACCGGCGACGTGGCGATCCTCACGGCGGCGAACCGCATGGCGCTGATGCCGTTCGCGCAGATCGCGACCCGCATCGGCGGTGCGCTCACCGTGACCGGCACGATCATCGCCATGAAGTGGATCGGTGCCTGAGCGGCACCCAGGGAGCGTTGCAACATGGCCGGTGATCCAGGTGCCGTCGAGGCGACCCTCAAGTCCAGGATCGGGGCGATCCTCCGCTCGACGAGCGGCAACTTCCTGGAGATGTTCGACTTCTTCCTGTTCGGCTTCTACGCCACCTACATCTCGCGGGCCTTCTTCCCCGCGGGCAACGAGACCACCGAGCTGCTCCTGACCTTCGGCACGTTCTGGCTCGGCGCGCTGATGCGCCCCCTCGGGGCAATCGTGCTCGGCGCCTATATCGACCGGATCGGACGCCGGAAGGGCCTGATCGTCACGCTGGCGATCATGGCGAGCGGCACCGTGCTCATCGCCTTCTGCCCGAGCTACGGCACCATCGGCGTCGCGGCCCCGCTGATCGTGCTGGCGGGGCGCCTGCTGCAGGGCTTCTCCGCCGGCGTCGAGATCGGTGGCGTCTCGATCTATCTGTTCGAGATCGCCACGCCGCAGCGGCGGGGCTTCTACACCTCGTTCCAGTCGGCCAGTCAGCAGGTGGCGATCATGTTCGCCGCGCTGATCGGCTACGGGCTGAACGCCTTCCTGAGCAAGCAGCAGATCGGTGATTTCGGCTGGCGGATCCCGTTCTTCATCGGCTGCCTGATCGTGCCGTTCATCTTCTTCATCCGGCGCTCGCTGCAGGAAACGTCGGCCTTCGCCAAGCGGACCCGGCATCCCTCGACCCGTGAGATCCTGGCGACGGTCGCGGCCAACTGGCGGATCGTGCTGCTCGGGATGATGCTGACGACGATGACCACGGTGACCTTCTACATGATCACCGTCTACACCCCGACCTTCGGCAAGAACGTCCTCAAGCTCACCGAGACCGACAGCCTGATCGTGACGTTGTGCGTCGCGATCACCAACTTCATCTGGCTGCCGGTCGGCGGGGCGATCTCGGACGCGATCGGCCGCAAGCCGGTGCTGCTGACGATCTCGACCCTTTCGCTGCTGACGACCTATCCGGCCCTGCACTGGCTCGTGGCCGACCCGACCTTCGGCAAGATGCTCGCCGTCGAATTGTGGTTCTCGTTCTTCTTCGGGGTCTACAACGGCGCGATGGTGGTCTCGCTGTCCGAGGTGGTGCCGGCCCACGTCCGGGCAAGCGGCTTCTCCCTGGCCTACAGCCTCGCCACCGCCCTGTTCGGCACCGCGACCCCGATGGTCTCGACCTACCTGATCGACCAGACCGGCGACCGGGCGGCACCGAGCTACTGGCTGATGGCGGCCGCCGCCTGCGGCATCATCGCGACCCTGGCCCTGTTCCGGGGGCGCCCGGGCATCGAGCGCGTCCCCGCCCACGCCTGACGCACCGCTCAGCTCTCTTGCCAGATCCGGATCCGGGCCTTGAAGGCGGCCCGGATATGTGCCCGGGCCGCGGCTTCGGCGCCGTCCCCGTCGTGGGCGCGGATCGCCGCCACGATGGCGGCGTGTTCAGCGAGCGATTCCGCGGCCCGCTCGGGGGCGGCCAGGGTGGTGGCGCCGGGCAGCAGCACCAGCGACAGGCGCATCGTCTCCAGCGTGCCCTGCAGGAAGCGGTTGCGCGCCGCCCCGTGGATCTGGCGGTGGAACAGCCGATTGGTCCGCGCCAACGCCGGCGCGTCGCCGAGCAGCCCTCGGTCCCGGACGACCATCTCCTCCAGAATCTCGGTTTCGACCGCGCTGGCGTGAATTGCCGCGAGGCGTGCTGCCGTTCCCTCCAGCACCTCGCGCAGGTCGTAGAGCTCGCTGACCTGCCCGTAGTCGAGCTGTGCGACGCTGGCGCCCCGGTGCGGCTCGTGGGCGACGAGGCCCTGCGCCTCCAGACGTCCCAGCGCCTCGCGCACCGGCGTGCGGCTGATCTGGAACCGCTCCGCAAGTTCGGCCTCGCGCAGGCGGCTGCCGGGGACGAGTTCACCCTCTTCGATCGCCCGCAGCAGACGCTCGTAGGCACCGGCTCCGCTGGAGCGCTCCGCTTCGACCGCCTTCATGACCGCCTCTCCTCGGCTTGGCCATAGCGTGAAAGCGTCCGCTCCGAAACGCGCCCATGATGGTTGCGATAGATTGCATGCAGTCGTATACAATAATCTTTCATGGAGCGAGGAGATGGCGATGCAGCGGGCTGGCGGTGATCGTTGGGATGTCGTCGTGGTCGGATCGGGCAACGCCGCCATGAGCGCTGGTCTCGCCGCTCTGGAGCGCGGCGCCTCGGTGCTGATGCTTGAGAAGGCCGAGCAGGATCTCGCCGGCGGCAACACGGCCTACACCGCCGGTGCCATGCGGTTCGTCTACGCGGGCAACGATGACCTGGTCCCGCTGCTGGTCGACCCCGAGGATCCGCGCCTGCCGCGCACGGATTTCGGCGCCTACACGGCGCAGACGTTCGAGCAGGATCTCCTCGGCTTCAATGACGGGCGGCCGCTGTCGCGCGAGCAGCGCATCCTGATCGACGAGAGCGGTGCGGCCCTGCGCTGGCTCGCCACACAGGGGGTGAAGTTCGAGCCGATCTACTCCCGTCAGTCCTTCGAGAAGGACGGACGCTTCGTCTTCTGGGGCGGCCTGACGCTGGCCACCCACGACGAGGGCTTCGGCCTCGCCCGGGCGGAACTGGAGGCCTTTACCAAGGCCGGCGGCGAGATCCGCTACGGCTGCCCCGCAAAGGGGCTCATCGTCGAGGACGGGCGGGTCGTCGGCGTGGAGACGCCGCAGGGAGCGTTTCACGCCAAGTCGGTGGTGCTCGCCTGCGGCGGCTTCGAGTCGAACGCCGCCCTGCGGACGCGCTTCATCGGCGAAGGCTGGGACAAGGCCCGGGTCCGCGGCACGCCGCACAACCAGGGCGACGGGTTGGAAATGGCCCTGGCGCTGGGCGCGAAGGCCCACGGCTTTTACGGCGGCTGCCACGCGACGCCGATGGACCTCCACACCCCCGACTACGGCAATCTCGAATTGCCGCACGGTGAGCGCAAGCACTACCGGAAGATCTGCTACTTCCTGGGACTGATGCTGAACGCGAACGGCGAGCGGTTCGTCGACGAGGGCAAGAATTTTCGCAACTACACCTATGCCCAGTTCGGCCGCGCCATCATGGAACAGCCGGGACACATCGCCTGGCAGATCTTCGACGCCAAGGTCGATCACCTGCTCTACAGCGAGTACCGGTTCCACGACGCCCACTTCGTCGAGGCCGACACCCTGGACGGGCTGCTCGACAAGCTCGACGGCATTGACCGGGCGGCGGCGAAGCGCACCATCGCGGACTTCAACGCCGCCGTGGACGAGGCGGTGCCGTTCGACCCGACCGTGAAGGACGGGCGCGGCACCAAGGGGCTCGCCCTGCCGAAATCGAATTGGGCGCAGAAGATCGAGACGGGCCCGTTCAAGGCCTACCCGGTCACCGGCGGGATCACCTTCACGTATGGCGGCGTCGAAGTCGGCGACGATGGCGGCGTGAAGCGCGAGGACGGCAGCACGATCCCCGGCCTGTACGCCTGCGGCGAGATGGTGGGCGGTGTATTCTTCAATGGCTATCCGGGGGGCTCGGGGCTCACGTCCGGCGTCGTTTTCGGCCGGCGGGCCGGTTACGGCGCCGCGACGGGATCCAGGAGCTGAGAGCGCCGCGGTAACGCGCCGCGCGCGCCCGCCGGAAGAGGCGGGAGGGCGCGTGGCAGAGCCTTGCGGATCCGCACCAACCCATCGCCCCCTGTCCGCGGCCGCGTGCCGGGCGTAGAACCCCCGTCATGCCCGCCCGACAGGCCGTCTTCACCATCACCCGCGGCGTCCCGTTCCTGCCGACTCTGGCCGAGGCGCTGCTCTCCGGTCGGCTCGTCGGGCCGGTGACGGACGATCCGCTGGCACTCGCCGCGGTCACGATCTACCTGCCCACCCGCCGCGCAGCCCGGGCGCTCGCCGCGATCCTCGCCGAGCGCCTCGGCCGGGATGCACCCGGTCAGGCCACCCTGCTGCCCCGGATGATACCCCTCGGTGAGGCCGACGAGGCGGAACTGGACCTTGCCGCCGAGCCCCTGCTGGAGGCCAACGCCGATCCCTTGAACACTCCGATGCCGCCGCTGGAGCGCCGGCTGATCCTCGCCCGCCTCGTCCAGGCCTGGGCCAAGACCGTGGATCGCACCCTGCTGCCGCTGGACGCCGAAGTGCCGTTCCTCGTCCCGTCTTCCCCCGCCGACGCGGTCGGGCTCGCCGCGGACCTCGAACGGCTGATGGACGCCCTCACTGTCGAGGGCCTGCCCTGGTCGGAGATCGGCGCCGCCGTCGAGGCGGAGTATTCGCGCTATTTCGGCCTGACGCTCGACTTCGTGAAGATCGCCGCCGAGAACTGGCCGAAACTCCTGGCCGAGCGGGGTCTCGCCGATCCCGTGGCCCGCGCCCGGGGCTTGATCCTTGCCGAGGAGCGGCGGCTGTCGCGCGGTGTCGTCTCCGATCCGGTGATCGTCGCCGGCTCGCTCGGATCGGTCCCCGCGACGGCCCGCCTGATCGCCGCCGTCGCGAGGCTGCCGCGGGGCGCGGTGGTGCTGCCCGGGCTCGACCTCGATCTCGATGCCGCAGGCTGGGACGGCATCGATACCGGCGAGGGTTTCTCCCGGGTCATCGCCCACGGTCATCCGCAGGCGGTGCTGCACCGGCTCCTCGGAGCGGAAAACCTCGGCCTCGACCGCGCGGAGATCGTCCCGCTCGGCGCGCCCGATCCTGGTCAGGCGGCGCGGGCTGCCCTGCTGTCCCAGGCCCTTAGGCCGGCCGACACCACCGACGCCTGGGCCGCCCTGGAGGCGGAAGCGCGCGACGCGGTAGCCCGGCTCGGCCTCGACGGTCTGGCGCTCGCGGAGGCCGCCGACGAGCGGGAAGAGGCCCTGGTCGCAGCCGTGGCGCTCCGCGAGACGCTCCAGAGGCCCGGGGCCACCGCCGCCCTGGTCACACCGGACCGGGGGCTCGCCGGCCGGGTGGCGGTCGAGCTGCTGCGCTGGGGCATCGTGGCGGAGGACTCGGCGGGACTGGCCCTCGCCGGTAGTCCCGCCGGACGACTCGCCCGGCTCACGGCCGAACTCGCAGCCGATATCGCCCGGGATCAAGCGGACGCGATCCCCGCGCGGCTGATCGCGCTGCTGTCGCATCCGATGGTCCTCCTCGGAATGAAGCGGGCCGACGTGGTCCGGGGCGCCGCAGCCCTCGAGATCGGATTGCTGCGCGGTCCGGTTCCGGCCCCGGGTTTCGACGGTCTGCGCACCGCATTGGCCGCGGAGAGGGCCGGGCCCCCGGAGCATCGGCCACGGGCCAAGAGACGCCTGAAGGACATCGATTGGGAGCTGGCCGCCGATCTGCTCGTCCGGCTGGATCTGGTCTTCCGGGATTTTCCGGGGCCGGATGGAGCCGGCGATTGCGATCTCGTCACGACGGCTACCCGCCACCGGGAGGCCTTCGACCGGCTGATCGCCGGCCCGGAGGATGTGCCGGAGGATGAGCCAGAGGTGGAACCGGACGGTTCGCTGTCCTGCCTCGATGCCCTGTTCGACGACTTGGAGATGGCCGAGCCCGGCCTGATGCCCGGCCGGTTCGACGATTACGCCACCTTCTTCACCGCGCTCGCCCGCGAGCGCACCGTCGCCTGCGCCGGAGAGACGCCGCATCCACGGCTTCGCATCCTCGGCCTGCTGGAGGCGCGGCTGCTCTCGGTCGACCGGGTGGTGCTCGGCGGCCTCGACGAGGGCGTCTGGCCGGTGCGCACGCTGACCGACTCGTTCCTGAACCGGCCCATGCGCGAGCGCGTCGGCCTGAATCCGCCTGAGCGGCGGATCGGGCAGATGGCGCACGACTTCGTGCAGGCGCTCGGCTGCCGGGATGCAATCATCACCCGGGCCCTCAAGCGCGAGGGCGCGCCCACGGTGCCGTCGCGCCTGATCCAGCGCCTGCGCGCGCTCTCGGGTGACGCTCGCTGGGACGCGGTCCTGACGGCCGGCCGCCGCTTCACCGCCCTCGCAGCCCGGCTGGACGCCGCCCCTCCCGAGCCGCGGCTGAAGCGCCCGGCGCCGAAGCCCGATCCGGCCCTGTTCCCGCGCTCCCTCAGCGTCACCGAGATCGAGACGCTGGTGCGCGACCCCTACAGCATCTTCGCCCGCCACGTCCTCGGGCTCGATCCCCTGGAACCGCTGGCGGCGGCGCCGGGCGTCGCCACCCGTGGCTCCCTGGTGCACGACGTCTTCGCGGCATTCGCCGCCCGCCATTCGACGGACCTGCCGCCGGACTCGGCGGAGCGGCTGCTGAACCTCGCGGTCAACGCCTTCGGCGACATCGAGGCGGAGTACCCCAACCTCTACGCCGAGTGGTGGCCGCGCTACGAGCGCATGGCTTCGGCCTATCTCGACTGGGAGGCGCAGCGCCGGCCCGGCCTGACCGGGGTCTTCCCGGAGGTGTCCGGGCGCTGGGTGATCCCGATGGGGCGCGAGGCCTTCACGCTCCGCGCCCGGGCCGACCGGATCGAGCTGCGGCCGGACGGTACCGCCTGCATCGTCGACTACAAGACCGGGACGCCGCCCTCCGGGAAGATGATCTTCTCCGGATTCTCGCCGCAGCTCACCCTGGAGGCGGCGATGCTGATGCACGGCGCCTTCGCGGGTCTGCCGGCCGTTCCGACGACGCCGGACCTGCTCTACGTTCACGCCTCGGGCGGGCGGAAGCCCTTCGTCCCGATCCCGGTGAAGCCGCCCCGGGGCGAGGAGCGCGGCGTGGAGGCGATCGTGGCCGAGCACGCCGCGCGGCTGCGGGAACTGGTAGCCCGGTTCATGACCGGCGAGGCGGCCTACACGGCGCGGCCCTACCCGCAATATGCCAGCCAGTACGGTGCCTACGACCACCTGGCCCGGGTGCTCGAATGGTCGCTCGGTGGCGAGGAGGGCGGGGAGTGACCCCACCCCGTCGCTTCAGAGGGATCCCACCCGCACCTCAGGATGAGGGCGCGGATGGGAGGCGCGTCCCCGAGCCTCAGAAGAACGCCTGCAGCCCCGTCTGCGCCCGGCCGAGGATCAGGGCGTGGACGTCGTGGGTGCCCTCGTAGGTGTTCACCGTCTCGAGGTTCTGGGCGTGGCGCATCACGTGGTACTCGCCCATGATGCCGTTGCCGCCATGCATGTCCCGGGCGGTGCGGGCGATGTCGAGCGCCTTGCCGCAATTGTTGCGCTTGACCAGCGAGATCATCTCGGGCGCCATCTTGTTCTCGTCCATCAGCCGCCCGACCCGCAGCGAGGCCTGGAGGCCCAGCGCGATCTCGGTCTGCATGTCGGCGAGCTTCTTCTGGACGAGCTGGGTCTGCGCCAGCGGCCGGCCGAACTGCTTGCGCTCCAGGGTGTAGTTGCGGGCGCGGTGCCAGCAATCCTCGGCGGCGCCCATCGCGCCCCAGGAGATGCCGTAGCGGGCCCGGTTGAGGCAGCCGAACGGACCTTTCAGTCCGGAGACGTTCGGCAGCAGCGCGTCCTCGCCGACCTCGACGCCCTCCATGACGATCTCGCCGGTCGTGGAGGCGCGCAAGCTGAGCTTGCCCTTGAGGGTCGGCGCTGACAGCCCCTTCATGCCCTTCTCCAGCACGAAGCCGCGGATCGCACCCTCGTGGGCCTCGGACTTCGCCCAGACCACGAACACGTCCGCGAAGGGGGCGTTGGAGATCCACATCTTGGCGCCCGAGATCCGGTAGCCGCCGTCGACCTTCTCGGCCTTGGTCTTCATGCCGGCCGGATCCGAGCCGGCGTCGGGCTCGGTGAGGCCGAAGCAGCCGATCCACTCGCCCGAGGCGAGCTTCGGCAGGAACTTCTGCCGCTGCTCCTCCGAGCCGTAGGCGTGGATCGGATACATGACGAGGGAGGACTGCACGCTCATCATCGAGCGATAGCCCGAATCCACCGCCTCGACCGCCCGCGCCACCAGCCCGTAGGCGACGTAGGAGGCGCCCGCGCAGCCGTACTCCTCCGGCAGGGTCACACCGAGGAGGCCGAGCTCGCCCATCTTCCGGAACAGGCCCGGATCGGTCTTCTCGGTGGCGTAGGCCTCGACGATCCCGGGCAGGAGCTGCTCCTGTGCGAAGCTCTGGGCCACGTCGCGGATCGCCCGCTCGTCCTCGGTGAGCTGGTCCTCCAGCAGGAAAGGATCATCCCAGACGAAGCGCGGCGAGGCCGGGGCCGACGGGGAGGCACTGCCCGGGGGGCGCATCGGAGCGTTCATGGGGATTCCTCGCGAAGGATGCGGCGGACCTCGGGGACCCGCGCTTGGGCACACCCTAGTCCCGCGAGAGCCGTCGTCCAACGCGCACGGTGACGCCGGAGCCCCGCCGTCACGCCCGGCCGAGCAGCGTGAGCCACGCTACGGTGGTGAGCGGCGCCAGCAGGGTCGAGACCAGCACGGAGGCCGCCACCATCCCGGTCTCGGTCCGGTAGCGCGCCGCCAGAAGGTAGGCGTTGATCCCGACCGGCATCGCGGCGAACAGGGTTGCGACGCCCGCATAGGCCGGCGGCATCGCGAAGACGTGGAAGGCCAGCACCCACACCGCCAGCGGATGCAGGAGGTTCTTCAGGAGCGCGATCACCACGGCACCCTTGAGGTCGAACAGCACCCGGTAGCGCTTCAGCCCGGCGCCGAGCGCCACCAGCGCGCAGGTCGAGGCGGTGCCGGCGAAGGCGTCGATCAGCGCCTTCGCGATGCCGATGGGCGCGAGGCCGAGGGCCTTCATGGCCATGCCGATCAGCAGCGCCACGAAGATCGGATTGCGCAGCAGCACCAGGGCAAGGCCCCGGATCCGCGCCAGCACGGGCAGGCCCGAATCGGACTCGATCAGGAAGGTGGCGCTGCCCATCATCAGCGGCAGGTGGACGGCCAGCAGCATGAACAACGGGAAGGCCCCGTCCTCGCCGTAAGCCTGGAGGATCATCGGCACGCCGACGAACACGGTGTTCGACTGGCTCGCCGCGAAGCCGTGGAGGATCGCACCCCGTCGCTCGATTCCGGCGCGTCGCCGGGCGATCAGGGTGCCGACGAGCCACGAGATGCCGGCGCCGCCGAAATACGCGACCCAGTAGGACCACGCGACGGTTCCGCTCATCCCGGGCTTCGTCAGCGTCGCGATGATCAGCGCCGGCACGGCGACCGCGAAGACGTATTCCGAGAGGCCGTCGCTCACCTTCTCGGAAAGCAGGCCCGCGAGGGCGGCCGCCCAGCCGATCAGGACGATCCCGAAGATCGGGGCGATGATGGCGAGGGCGTTCACGGATCAGGGCGGCGTGCGGGGACGGGTCGCCCGCCCATAGCACGCCGCCGCTTTCTCAAGCGTCGGCGCCGGGGGAATGGGTCGCCAGCGCCGGCCGCGTCACATCATTTGCTCTCCAGCACCTTCATCGGGTCCGTGCGCTGGCTCGCGGGCGGCTCCTTGGTCAGGTTGGCGGCACCCTCCCGCTGCGCCTTGACGTCCCGCGGCGAGCCCGGACCGCCCACGGCCTGGCCGCCCTCGTTGCTCTGGGTCGGGACCGTGCCGGAAGCGAGTTCGAGGCACGTGACCATCTCGACGTAGGACGGGTAGCCGCCCGCCTTGAACTGGTTCTCGCACTGCCGCTTGGCGGCGGAACTGTAGGTGCCCCACTGGCGCTCGGCCTCCTTCTTCGCTTCCCGCTCCGAGCGGAGGCAGCCGTCGTAGTTGGCTTGGTCGCTGATGGACGTGTTGGTGACCTGTGCCGATTTGCAGGTCTTCTCGACGTCGAGGTTCGGCACCGTGTCGGCCCATGCTGGGGCAGCGATCAGGATGGCGGTGATTGCAAACGGGAGGGGTCTCATGGCGTTCAAGGCTCACAGTCGAGAGGCGCCCGCAGAAGGCATCCCGGTCTGAACGCGCCAGCGCCCGTTTCGGCACCCGCCTGGCCAACGGCCGATCCATCACGGTGCCCGTCCCGGGCCTCGCTGCAGTCTGGCGGATCTGGCTGACGGGGCCGAAATCCATTCCGGCTGTCAAGTTTCAACAGGGCTCTAAAAGCGCGATTTCGAAATCTTCGTGATACAATGAGCTAATATATCCGATTAAAATGAAGTATAAATCCGCCGTGATTGCGTGAAATATTTCGCAGGCCGTGATGCGACACATCCGTAGTGCCGAAATGATGAACCGATTATGTTGCGGATCGCGCTGTGGGATGGGGTAATGTCACCTTCCGCCGCTTGGGGTCGGAAAGTGATCATGGCCGTGTTCAATACAATCAAGAGTCGTCTTGTCATTCTGCTGGCTCTGCTCGGGACTCTGTTGCTGGCGTCCGACCTGATCGGCCAATGGGCCCTGTCGCGCAGCAACCGCAGCCTCCAGGCCGTTTACGCGGATCGGGTCGTCCCGCTGGGCCAGTTCCTGGCAATCCGCGACGCCTACGACACGATCGTCGACGCCTCGCGGACCGTGCGCGAGGCCGCTGCCGACCCAGCTGACGCGACAAGGCTGATCGAAGCGGGTCTCGCCAGCATCAAGCAGCAATGGGCCACCTATCTGACGAGCCATCTGACTCCAGAGGAGAAGGGGCTGGCGGCCGCCATGGAGGCGCAGATCGGCCGGAACGCCGTCATCGTCGCCGACATTCTCGAGCGTCTGCGCACCCGCAATCTCGACGGCTACGCCGCCGCCCACCTCGCGCTCAACCACATGATGGCCCCGACCGCCGCCGCGCTGGTGCAACTGCGGTCACTGCAGCTCCGGGAAACGCAGATCGAGTACGAGCAGGCCCAGGCCAGCGCTTCCCTGGCCAGGCTGGTCCTGATCATCCTTCTGGCGGCAGCGTGCCTGGCCATCCTGTTCGGCCTGCATGCCGTCCTAGCGCGGGTGACCCGGCCGCTCGATCGCGCCACGGTGCTGATGGGCCGGCTGGCCTCCGGGGATCTGAGCGTGACCGTCACCGGCGTCGAGCGGCGGGACGAGATCGGCGCGATGATCCGCGCCGTGCAGGTGTTCAAGGATGCGATGATCGCCAAGCGCGCGGCCGACGAGGCGGCCGCAGTCGAGAACGCGGCCAAGATGCACCGGGCCGCGCGGCTCGATGCGGTGACGCTGCGCTTCGAGGCGACCATCTCGGCCATGACACGGAGCTTGGCCGACGCCGCCTCCGAGATGGAGACGACCGCTGAGGCGATGGCCGGCATTGCCGGCGCGGCGACGCAGCAGGCCGCCACGGTGGCAGGCGCCGCCGTGCAGACGTCCGGCAACGTGCAGACCGTCGCGTCCGCGACCGAGGAGATGGCGACCTCCGTGCAGGAGATCGTGGAGCAGGTGACCCGGTCGGCGGAGATCGCCGACCGGGCGGTCGAGCGCGCGACGCGCACCGGGATCACGGTCCGTCACTTGGCCACCACGGCCGAACGCATCGCCGCCTTTGTCGACGTCATCGCCGGCATCGCGCGCCAGACCAATCTGCTGGCGCTCAACGCCACGATCGAGGCCGCGCGGGCCGGACAGCACGGCAAGGGCTTCGCGGTGGTGGCCGACGAGGTCAAGGCGCTGGCCGAGCAGGCCGAGAGGGCCACAGGCGAGATCGGCGCGCGTATCGGCGAGATCCAGGCCGCCACCGACGAGGCGGTCGGCGATATCGAGGGGATCGGCCGGATCATCGGCGAGATGTCGAGCTACGCGACCGCCATCGCCGCCGCGATGGACGAACAGGGTGCGGCCACCCGCGAAATCACCCGCAACGTGCAGGAGGCGGCCCGCGGGACCGAGCAGGTGACGCGGAGCATCGCGGGCGTGAGCGACGGCGCGAGCCGGGCCGGCGCGGCGGCCGCCCAAGTCCTCCACGCGGCCCAGGGCCTGTCCCGCCACGCGGCGACCCTGACGCAGGAGGTCGGCGTGTTTCTGGGCGACGTCACGGCGGCCTGACCGGACCGGCCGGGAGACGGCTGCATCGACAGGGCGGAGAGAAGAATCAGGAGGCATCCCGCGGATGGGTCGCACGGACCCGGCGGCGGCGTTGTGTCCAGGCGCCCCGGCGTCGCCGGATCCCGGGCTCGTTGCGCGGCACCGGATCGACGTCGTCGCCCGCCGAGGCGCGTCGGGCGCCCCGTGACGTCCGTTCAGGGGGCCGAATGCGCGCCGCGCAGGGCGCAATCGAGATCGTCGTGCAGATCGTCGATGTCCTCGATGCCGGCGGACAGCCGCAGCAGGTCCGGCGGGCAGGGACTGCCCGGACCTTCCACCGAAGCGCGGTGCTCGATCAGGCTCTCGACGCCGCCGAGGGAGGTCGCCCGCTTCCACAGCCGCACCCGCGCCGCCGTGTCGACAGCGCCGGCCTCGCCGCCCGCGACCCGGATCGACAGCATGAAGCCGAACCCGTCCCGCATCTGGCGGCGGGCCACCGCGTGCCCGGGATCGTCCGGAAGCCCCGGGTAGAGAACGCGGGTCACGTGCGGGTGTCCGCTCAGGCGCTCGGCGAGCCGCTGGGCGCCCGCCGCCTGCGCTGCCGCGCGCAGGTGCAGGGTGCGGAGCGACCGCATCAACAGGTAGGCCTCGAACGGACCCAGGATGCCGCCGCTGCCGGCCCGGATCCCGCGGACCCGCTCCCAGAACGCGTCCGCCCGTGCGCCCGCCAGCACGCCCGCCACCACGTCGGAATGACCGTTCAGGATCTTGGTGGCCGAGTGCATCACGATGTCGGCGCCGAGTTCGAGGGGGCGCGTATGCACCGGCGACGCGGCGGTGGAGTCGACCGCGAGCCGCGCGCCCGCCGCGTGGGCGATCTCAGCCGCAGCGGCGATGTCGGTGATCGTCCAGAGCGGATTGCCGGGGGTCTCGATCCACACGAGCTTGGTCCGGCCGGGCTGCATCGCGGCGCGCAGGGCGCCGAGATCGTCCGTCTCCACGACGGTGAGGGTCAGCCCGCGCCGAGGCGCCTCCTCGCGCAGCCAGCGCTTCAGCGCCCAGTACATGACCGTGCCGGCGACCACGTGGTCGCCGGGCTCCAGGGCGCCGAACACCGCGGTCGCTGCCGCCATCCCGGACCCGAACAGCAGGGCGCCCGCCTCCGCGCCCTCGAGCATCGCCAGGACGGATTCGGCTTCCCGCACCGTGGCATTGTCGGGCCGCGCGTAGCTGTAGCCCGAACTGTAGCCGTTGTTGGGATCTCGAAGGAAGGTGGTGGAGACGTGGAGCGGCATCACCACCGCCCGGGTCACGGGCTCGATCCGGCCCATCGCCTGCGCGGCGAGGCTGCGGCGCGTCAGATGCGGCGCCGCCTCGACTCGGGTATCCGACGGCCCCTGCGGCGCGTTAGGCTGTGACATCTGGCGAATCTCGGCGGATGGAGACGGGCGCGTGCCACGGCGCGTGGGCCCCGACAAGCCACGACCCCACCCAACCCGCGTCTCGGGGAGACGGACGACCATGACCGCCGCGACACAAGTCCCCGGACGATCGCCCATGCCGCGCTGGCTGCGGCTCGCCGCCGCGATCCTGCCGGTGGCGGCCACCGCGGCCGTCGGATCTGTGGCGACGCAGGCCGAGATCCCGGGCTGGTACGCAGGGCTGAACAAACCGGTGTTCAACCCGCCGAACTGGGTTTTCCCCGTCGCGTGGACGATCCTCTACACGATGATCGCGGTCGCGCTCTGGCGGCTGCTCGGCGCCATGCCGCGGACCGGGCCGAGCCGCGAAGGCTGGTGGCTCGCGCTGGCCGCTTTCCTGGTGCAACTCGCCCTGAACGCCGCCTGGACGCCCGTCTTCTTCACCGCCCACGCGATCGGCGCCGGGCTGATCGTGGTGGCGATGCTGCTGGTGATGGTCCTCTGGACGATCCGGCTGACATGGCGGTTCGACCGGGTCGCCGGCTGGCTTCTCGTTCCCTACGCGGCCTGGGTGGCCTTCGCGACGCTCCTCAACGCGGCGATCCTGCGGATGAATTGAGCTGGGAACCGCCCCTCAGGTACGCGCGGACGCGAGTCGCCGCCGGCAGGCGGCGCCGTCCGCGAGCACGCGGGCTGCGCGCGGCCACGCCCCCTGGAGGCGTCGGCCTCCTGGCGCGCCGGCGTCAGGCGTCGTCGTCGGGCTTCTCCTCGCCCGCGGGCTTGCCGTCATCGCGGGCGCGGTGCAGCAGGAAGATCGCGAAGACCATCGTGAGGATCAGACCCGCCAGCACGCCGAGCTCGATCATCGACGCCTGGAAGAGGGCCTGCTTCTCGGGCGACCAGTCCTTGGCGTGCATGATCTCCGAGGATTGCAGCGTGATCACCAGCACCCGCCGGATCGAGGCGATCAGCCCGACGATGAGGAACGGCTCGCAGGTCAGCGTTCCCGACCGCATCGAGACCCTGACCGTATGCAGGATCTCGATCAGCATCAGCAGGAACAGCAGCCGGTCGATCACCTCCAGGATCTGCTGCGCGCCGCCGAGCGCCTTCATCGCCTCCCAAGTCATGCCGGCGGCTTCGATCAGCGCCACGAGGGCTGTCAGCGCCAGCAGGATGCCGAGCGCCGCGTAGATCGCGTGCTCGGTGTGCAGGAAGATCGCGCTGGCGATCTTCGTCAGGCGACCCTGGTCTTCTGAGTGTTCCGACATCATTCCCCCCTGGAATGTGCCGAAACGATCAGCTTCCGATCCGCGCGTCCAGTCCGGCGACGCGCAGCTTCAAGGGATCGGGATCGGGGGTGGCGTTACGTCGCTCCCGGCGGCTGAGGCCGCTCAGTGGAAGAACGGCAGCGCGTGCGGCGCGAGGTAGCCGAAGCCGAGGAGCGCCGCCCCGGCCAGCCCCAGGAAGCCACCGGCGAAGACCAGCAGGCTGATGCCGGTGATCACCTCGGCCGAAGCCAAGACGATGCCGATCTGGAAGGCCGCCGAGGCCAGCTCGTAATGGTGGTAGCGCAGCAGCGCGAGGTCGCGCCGGCCCTCCGAGACCCGGGCCTTCTCGGACAGTTCCTTGCGACCCTCGCCGGTGGAGGGCTCGGAATCCCATCGCGCCAGGGTCTTGGCCCATTCGGCGCGCTTGGCCGCGATCGCATCCTGGTTCGGACCCGGCGGCAGCAGCGCCAACGCCTCGTCGGCGGTCTTGAGGACCGTCGAGCGGATCGTGCGGGCCTGAAAATAGGCCCACTGGTTCGCGGCCTCGACGTTGGCGCCGATCGAATCCGTCTGGGATGCCTTGCCCAGCGTCTCGCTGAAGGCGAGGAACAGCGCCAGCACCGAGATCAGGAGCGCCACGCGCTTGTTGGACCCCTCGACCGCCCCGTGACCACCCGACATCGTTCCGCGCGTCTCCGTTGATTCGACGGGGCTCAGTCACAGCCCATCGTGCCGCGCCGCGCAATGCGCGCCGCCGATTTGGTCCTACTCCGCGGCGACCCGCGGCGGCGCCGGACGGCCGTCATTGGCCGGATGCCCCGAATCGAAGGCGGGCGCATCCTCCGGATCGTCGCGCTCGCCCACGAAGCGGCCGAACAGGCGCTTCAGCAGACGCGACAGGTCGTCCATCAGCACGAAGATCGCCGGCACGAAGACCAGGGACAGCACGGTCGACACGATCAGCCCGCCGATCACCGCCACCGCCATGGGTGAGCGGAACTCGCCGCCGATCCCGAAGGCCATCGCGGAGGGGACCATGCCGGCTGCCATGGCGATGGTGGTCATCACGATCGGCCGGGCGCGCTTGCGGCCCGCATCGACGATGGCGACGGTCCGGTCGACGCCCGCGTGGATCTGCTCCACGGCGAAATCCACCAGCATGATGGCGTTCTTGGTCACGACGCCCATCAGCATCAGGATGCCGATCACCACCGGCATCGAGATCGGCATGTGGCAGATCAGGAGCGCCAGGATCGCGCCGCCAATGGAGAGCGGCAGCGAGAACAGGATGGTCAGCGGCTGCAGGAAGTTGCCGAACAGCAGGATCAGCACGCCGAAGACCATCATCAGGCCGGCGCCCATGGCCAGTGCGAAGCCCTCGAACACCTCGCCCATCACCTCGGCATCACCGGTCTGGCTGATCGTGACGCCCGGCGGCAGGTTCTTCGCCGTCGGCAGGTTCATGACCTTGGAGATCAGCTCGGCCAGGGCGTCGGTGCCCTGCATGTCGCCCTCGAGGGCGACGCGCACGGCCCGGTCGTAGCGGTCGATGCCGGTCGGCCCCTGACCCAGGCTGATATCGGCCACGGTCGCGAGGGGCACGGCCGTGCCGCCCTTCACCGGCACCTTCAGGGTCTCGAGGTCGGAGAGCCGCCCGCGCAGACTCTCGGGGAGCTGCACGCGGATCGGGATCTGCCGGTCGGTGGCGTTGAACTTGGCGAGGTTCATGCCGATGTCGCCGATCGTCCCGACCCGCACGGTCTCGGCGATCGTGTCGGTCGAGACGCCGAGATCGGCCGCCACCCCGGGCTTCGGCCGGATCCGGACTTCGGTCCGGTCCAGCGGCGCCGTCGACATGACGTTGACGAGGTGCGGGACCTGCTGCGCCTCGCGCTGGAGCTTGGCGGCGACCTCGGCCACCACGGCCTTGTCGGGGCCGGCGATGATGAGGGCGAGGTCGCGCTGCCCGCCCTCGCGGAGCGCCCAGAAACGCAGGTCCGGCTCCTCCCTGAGGATCGCCGCCACCTCGGCGTCGACCTGCTTCTGGGTGCGGTGGCGGGTGTTCTTCGGGGTGAGATTGATGGTGAGGCTCGCGAGCCGCACCTCCTTCTTGGCCGGAAGCTGACGGCCGCCGTCCACGAACACGCTCTTCACCTCGGGCAGCGCGCGGATCTTGTCGACGATCCGGTCCGAGACCTGGACGGTGTCCGGCAGGCGGGCGCCGGGCGGCAGCTCGACCACGAACAGGGTGCGGGCCTGGTCCTCGGCCGGCAGGAAGCCCGCGGGCAGCAGGCCCGTCGAGGCGATGGAGGCGGCGAAGCACGCGATGCCGAGCACCAGCGTGATGAACTTGTGCCGGACCGACCACGCCACGAGGCGGGTGTAGCCGCGCATCACGACGCCGTCGCGCTCGTGGTCCGGACCGTGGTCGCGCAGGAAGTAGGCAGCGAGCAGCGGCGTGATCAGCCGCGCGACGAGCAGCGACATGAACACCGCCGCCGCGATGGTCAGGCCGAACTGCTTGAAGTACTGGCCGGCGATGCCGCCCATGAAGGAGACCGGCGAGAAGATCGCGATGATCGTCGCCGTGATGGCGATGACCGCGAGCCCGATCTCGTCGGCGGCTTCGAGGGACGCGCGATAGGGCGACTTCCCCATGCGCATGTGGCGGACGATGTTCTCGATCTCCACGATCGCGTCGTCCACCAGGATGCCGGTGACGAGCGTGATCGCCAGCAGGCTCACGGCGTTCAGCGAGAATCCGAGCGCGCTCATCACCCAGAAGGTCGGCAGCACCGAGAGGGGCAGGGCCACCGCGGCGATCAGCGTCGCGCGCCAGTCGCGCAGGAACAGCAGCACCACGACGACCGCCAGGGCGGCGCCCTCGATCAGGCCCATCATGGCCGAGTGATAATTGCCGATGGTGTTGTCGACGCTGGTATCGATCAGGTCGAAGCGCACGTCGGGATTGGCCGCGTGCAGGGCCGCGATCTTCTTGGCGACGCCCATCGACACGTCGGCGTCGCTGGCGCCGCTGGCGCGGGAGATCGCGAAGGCGACCACCGGCTCGCCGTTGAAGCGCGCGAAGGTGCGGGGCTCCTCGGCGGTGTCGGCGAGGGTCGCGAGTTCGTCGAGCCGGACCTTGCGGTTGCCCGGCACCACGATGGAGGTCTTGGCCAGCGTCTCGAGGCTCGCCGAGGCGGCGAGCGCCCGGATCGACTGTTCCTGGCCGCCGACCTCGGCGCGGCCGCCGGCCATGTCGGCGGAGGTCAGGCGGAGCTGCCGGTTCACGTCCGCGGCGGTGATGCCCAGCGCCAGCAGCCGGTCGGGCTTCAGGGTGACGCGGATCTCCCGGGCGACGCCGCCGAGGCGCTCGACGCCGCCGACCCCCTTCACGCTCTGCAGGCCGCGGGCGACCACGTCGTCCACGAACCACGACAGGTCCTCGGGCGTCATGGCGGGCGCGGAGGCGCCGTAGATCATGATCGGCAGGCCGGCGATCTCCACGCGGGAGACGATCGGCTCGTCGATCGTGCGCGGCAGGTTCTGGCGGATCTTGGCGATGGCGTCCTTGACGTCGTTGGTCGCCCGATCCTGGTTCACCTCCAGGCGGAACTCGATCGTGGTGGTGGAGGTGCCCTCGGTGATGGTCGAGAGGATGTGCTTGACGCCCTTCACGCCGGCGACCGAATCCTCAACCCACTTGGTAACTTGGGTCTGGAGCTCGGCCGGCGCGGCGCCGGACTGGGTGATCGTCACGGAGACGATCGGGATGTCGATGTTGGGAAACCGCGTGATCGGCAGGGCGCGGAAGCTCACGAGCCCCAGGATCATCAGGACGAGGAACAGCACCACCGAGGGCAGGGGCTTCCGGATCGCCCAGGCGGAGACGTTGAGGCGCATGGCTCGGTCCTACCGCGGGGCCGCGTCGGCCATCGGCGTGCTCACGGCCGACGGCACGGCGCGCACCCGATCGCCGTCGCGCAGGAAGCTGCCGGCCCGGGCGACGACGCTCTCGCCGGCCGCGACGCCCGCGCGAATCTCCGTGAAGCCCTCGGCCGAGAGACCGGTGGTCACCGGCCGGGCTTCGACGCGCCCGTCCTTCACCACCAGCACGCTGGCGCGGCCGTCGGCGGCGTAGAGCAGGCTCGAAACCGGTACGGCGACTCCCGTGCGGCGCGCCACCTCGACGTTGCCGCGGGCGAAGGCACCGATGCGCAGGGCCGGGTCGTCGCCCAGCCGGATGCGCACCTTGCCGAGCCGCGTCGCCCGGTCGACCTCGGGGTAGACCCGGCGCACCTTGCCGGAGAGCCTTCGTCCGTCGTCGAGGTCGAGGCTGGCCGGATTGCCGACCTGCAGGCGGGCCAGCGACGTCTCGGGTACCTCGCCCTCCAACTCGATCTCGCCCCGAGCGATCAGACGGAACAGGGGCTCGCCTGCCGCGGTGGCGGTGGCCCCGACCCGTGCCGTGCGGCGGTTGACGATCCCGGCCTCGGGGGCGCGGATGTCGGTACGAGCCCGTCGCAGCGCGATCTCGGCCCCAGCGGCCCGAGCGGTGGCGAGGTCGGCCTGGGCCGACTGCAGGCCGCCCCTGGCGGCGGCGAGACGCCCCTGGGCTCCCTGCGCCGCCGAGACGCGCTGCTCCAGCACCGCCGCGGTGGCGTTGCCGGTCTTGGCGAGCGCCTGCGCGCGTTCCAGCGCCTGCTTGGCCTCGACGTTGGCCGCCTCCGCCTGGACGATCTGGCTCTGGGCCTGGACGATCGCCGCCTCGGCCCTGGCGATCGCCGCCGCGTTGGAGGCTTCCTGGGTGACGATCATCTCCAGCGACAGCTTGGACAGCACCTGTCCCTTGGTGACGCGGTCTCCCTCCTCGACGAGGAGATCGGTGATGCGCAGGCCCTCGACCTCGGGTGAGACCAGGACCTCGTCCCGGGGCACGAGCGTGCCGGTGACGACGGCGCGCTCGACGATCTCGCGGTTCGCGGCCGGGACGACCGTGACTGCGGGCGCGATGGCCGCGGCGTCGGGGACGGCCGCGGTTTCGACGGCCCGCGCCGGAACCGCGGCAAGGAACGCGAGCCCGCACAGGAGGCCGAGGCGCGACGCGCGCCAACGGAGGGTGTTCACGACGGGAGCCTCGCAGTTGGCGCTCGACTGGTATTCGCACTCCCTCGCTGCATAGGCCGGCGTTTTCATGGCGTGGGTCCTTGTCCCGGGCGGGCATAGCGCGTTCGCGCGGGCCCGTCCCCGATCCGCGCGCCGCAGGTCGTGCCACGCTGAAGGAAGCAGCGATTTAGAATTCTGGACCTGCAACCAGCCAGGAATAGACACGTTATTCGCGTGCTGGACTTTCGCCTGTCCGGGGAGGGGTGGATGAGCATTTTTCAGATCAAGCAGAAGACGAGCGGTGCCGTGCTCTGGACCGGGGCGGCCGACGACGAGCAGACGGCCCTTGACGCCATGGCCCGCGAGGCCGGTTACCGCGACTTCATGGCCCTGCCGGACTCAATCCGGGCAGAGGGGATCGAGGCGGCGAAGCTCGACCTGATCTCGTAAAGATTTCGTTAAGCACGCCGCGTCTCGGGATGCGACGTCCAATTCCGTCATGGCCGGGCAGGCCTCACGGCCCGCCGAGCCGCCCGACCAGATCTTCGATTGCGTCTGCGCACGCGGCCACCGCGTTCGAGCGGTGCAGCTTTCCTATCACCGACGGATCGAGCGCCAAGCCGGCCCGGATCAGCTCCGGCCACGCGGAAGCGTCGGGCCAGCCCTCATGCACGATCGCGGCCCCGAGCCGTGCCAGCGCTGCCGCTTTATCGGTCTGCTCGCCGTAGGCCCGATCCTCCGGCAAGCAGATGAAGCGCTTCGCCTGACCCGCCGCGAGCGCCACGAGGCCGTCGCCGCCGCCGCCAATCAAAAGGGCCGCCCGCGCCACTCGGGTCTCCACGTCGGCGACCCAGCCGTGCAGGTGTAGATTTTCGGGCAGCTGACCGGAGCCGGAGACGGGCCCGAGAACATGCCAGGACCTGTCCGGCACGGCCCGGGCCGCCGAGGCGAGATCCGCGAGATCGCCGCCCGCGCCGCCCCGGCCGAACACCACCACGAGGTCATGGCCAACCTCGTCGACCGGCTGAGACGGTGCGCCGAGAAAGCCCGCGTACTGTGTCTTGGCCCGGATCCAGTCCGGCACGACCATGCCGTCGAGCGCCTCGGGGAAGGGCGCGAGCAGCCGCTCCGCGCTGCGGAAGGCTTCGAGATGGGGCTGGTCGGTGCGGGTGCCGGCGAGCCGCACCACCAGCGTCGGCACGGACAGCAGGCGCGCCAGCAGCGCGACCTCTACCGAGACATCCACCACCAGGAGCGCCGGTTCGGTCTGCCGAATCCATTCGGCGATCCGCGTCATCCGGGCGCGCACGCCCGGATGGTTCAGGGGTGCATAGTGCAGGGCGTCCGGCCGCTCGGCCTCGCCGTCCCGGCCGTCGAATGCGTCCGCGTTGAGGGGGCGATCGTCGGGGAGGTCGATGACATCGAGCCCGGCCGTATCAAATCTGGCGAGCGTGCCGAGGATCGTGCAGGGGCGGGGCAGGGCGGCGGCCACCCAGCGGGCGCGCTGCAGATGGCCCGCGCCCTGATGGTGGACGTACCAGCCGATCCCCCGGGTCACGCCGCGTCCCTGAGAGCGAGGGCCAAGGTGTCGAGGTCCGCGAGCGCTTGGTCGAGGGGGCATTCCCGTGCGGGCGGGCTGCGCGATTCGAGGATCCGGTCCGCGCGCTCGACGAAGGCGATGTCGTTGGGGCAACCGCCGACGGATGCGAGATCTTCGGCGCCGAGCCCGAGCCGCGCGCAGGCCGCGGCGCGGGCCGGGGGCGCAAGGTGGAAGGCCCTGCGCAGCGCCGCCCGGCGCAGGATCAGCGCCTTCCAATGGGCCGCCTCGGGCAGGGCATAGGCCTCGCCGCCGAGGACGCGGGCGCGGCGGGCCATCTCGGTGGCCATGCCGCCCGACACCCGGCCCTGGCGGCGGTCCGAGACCATCACCTGCACGTCGGGGCAGTGGCGCAGGCGGGCACCGTTCGCGCGCAGAAGCCCGACCAGGGCGTTGTCCTCGCCGCAGGGCAGTGCTGGCAGGCCCCCGACGGCACGATAGAGGCCTGCCGGGAGGGCGAGGCTCGCGCCAGTATGGTCGCCGTGACGGGGTGCGGGGTCGTGCGGCGGCGTGTCGAGGATATCCTCCAGGCGCCGGACCCCGGACCAGTAGCGCTCGATGCGCGCGTGCAGGGCCGCGAGATCGGGATCCGCCGCGTCGTCGTCATCGATCACGAGCCGCCCACCGACCACGTCGGCGGCTCGCAGGGCGCGCAGGTTGGCCGCGACCCAGCCGGCCGGGAGGCGGGCATCGGCGTCAGTGGTGAGGAGGATGCCGTCCGGGTTCCCGTCGTCGGCGAGCCAGTCGGCCCCGGCATCGAGCGCCATGCGCCGCGCGGTGCCGACATGGGCCTCCGATCCTGTGAGGGTCACGTCGATGATCCGCAGCGCGAGGCTCGCGAGGAGGCCCGAGGCCTCGACCTCGCGGACGGCCGCGACGGTCCCGTCCGTGCAGTTGTTGGCGAGGACCACCACCCGCAGCGGCGTCCGAGCGGAGACGCTCTCCTGCGCGGCCAGCGAGGCAAGCAGGCGCGGCAGGCGCTCAACCTCGTTCCGTGCCGGAATGCAGACGACGCAAGTGGTCGGCGTCGGGACGGCGGCTTCAGTGGTCATGTCGTATCTCCGTGGCACCGTCACCGACGGCGGAGGAGAGCGCGAGGGGCGGCCCCGCAGGGTTTTACGCTCCTCGGAGCGGCGCGCTCAGCCCCGCCCCCCGGCGACGCGCAGGGCGGGCTGCGCCCGCTCAGCGCAGCGCGCGATGACGGCCTCGTAAGCTTCAAGGTAGCGACCGGTCATGGCGGCGGCATCGTAGAGCGCTTCGGCCCGATCGCGGCAGGCCCGGCGCGACAGACCGGCGGCCTCGCGGATCGCCACCGACAGGTCCTGCGGATCGTCCGGGCGGGCGAGCCGGCCGCAGGACGTGTCGAGGATGTCCGGCATGGCGCCCCGGCGGAAGGCTGCCACCGGCGTGCCGCAGGCGAGCGCCTCCGCCACCACGAGGCCGAAGGGTTCCTCCCAGCGCGGCGAGACGATCGCCACCCGGGCACGGCCGAGATGATGCGCGAGATCCCGGTGCGACAGGTGGCCGAGATGCGTCAGATCCGGCCCGAGCCGTGGGGCGATCTCGGCCTCCCAGTAACCCGGGTTGAGCTTGGGCCCCGCGAAGGTCAGCGGCAGCCCGGCGGCGCGGGCGGCGTCGATGGCGAGGTGAAGCCCCTTCTCGGGCACGATCCGGCCGGACCAGAAGGCGAACGGCGGCGCGTCGGCCCTGTCCGCGTAGGCGAAGGTCGAGAGATCGACGCCGTTGTCGACCACCTGCGCGCCGGGCACCAGAGGCGCCCATTCCTGTGCCAGGGACGGCGAGACCGCGAGGAACGCCATGTCGGGATCGGCCTGCACGATTCCCCCGACGAGGGATTCGAAGGGCGGCGTGTGCAGCACCGTGATCCAGGGCAGGCCGAGCCGGCCGCTTTCCCGCAGGGGCAGGGCATGCAGCGAATTGTTGTGGACGAGGTCGAAGCCTCCGGCGGCGACAAGCTCCATCATCCGCCGATAGGCATCCTCCTCCGCGCGGTCGATTGCCGCCTCGCGGTCCGGATCCAGGAGGGCGTCGCCCGTGGGGTCGCACAGCATCACGGGATCGAGTGCCGGGTCGGAGCCGCGGCTGGCGAACAGCGTCACATCATGCCCGTGCCGCTTCAGAGCGACGGTGAGGAGATGCGTGTGCATCTCCAGGCCGCCCGCGTAGGGCTGGCCGATCGGGTACTTCAGATGTGCGAGGACAGCGATCTTCACGCGCGCACCGAATCCGGTTGGTTGGGGATTTCTGCCGCCCGCAGCGGTGAGAAAGGACTTCTTTCCGCGGTGCGGGTGGCGGACATCATGCCGATTGTTTCTTCAACAAGCGTTGCGTTGAGGCAGTCGGAGCGACGACAGGCGCGACGCTTGCCGACGTCGTAAGCTCGGCGGCCTGAACCGATGATGATCGGTCCCGACAGGGGATTGTTCACCCAGACTCAGCTCCGCCGACCGGGAAGCGCGGCGGTCCCGGCCGGTATCCCGGGTGCGCGTCTGAGCCGCACGGTCGCGGCCGCTGCCCCGAGCTGCTAAGCAGTGGCCTCGCCGCCGGTCCTATGCGGTGCGGCGCGCGGAGGGAGCGTCGATGGGGGCGTCGATGGGTCTGCCGGTGGGCTTGAGCGTCTTCGCCGTGGGCGTCGCGGCGCTCGCGATCATCACACTGGCGGCGGGCGTGAAGATCGTCCCACAGGGCTACGTCTACACGGTGGAGCGCTTTGGCCGGTACGCCCGCAGCCTTGACGCCGGCCTCGGCCTGATCACGCCGTTCATCGAGCGCGTCGGCCGCCGGGTCAACGTGATGGAGCAGGTGATCGACGTGCCGAGCCAGCAGGCCTTCACCCGCGACAATGCCGGCGTGACCATCGACGCGGTGGTGTTCTACCAAGTGCTCGACGCGGCGCGCGCCTCCTACGAGGTGTCGAGCCTCGACCTCGCCGCCACGACGCTGACCATGACCAACATCCGCACCGTGGTCGGCTCGATGGATCTGGACCAGCTGCTGGCGCACCGCGACGAGATCAACGAGCGGCTGCTGCGCGTGATGGATGCCGCCGCCTCGCCCTGGGGGGTCAAGATCAACCGGATCGAGATCAAGGACATCGTGCTCCCGTCCGATCTCGCGGGAGCCATGGCCCGCCAGATGAAGGCCGAGCGCGAGAAGCGGGCCTCGATCCTGGAGGCCGAGGGGCAGCGCGCCGCCGAAATCCTGCGGGCGGAGGGGCGCAAGCAGTCGGCAATTCTCGAGGCGGAAGGCCGCCGCGAGGCGGCGTTCCGCGATGCGGAAGCGCGGGAGCGCTCCGCCGAGGCCGAGGCAGCGGCGACCGGGATGGTGAGCCGGGCGATCGCCGAGGGCGACATCGCGGCTGCCAACTTCCTCGTGGCGGAGAAGTACGTCGATGCCGTGCGGGCGATCGCCACGGCGCCCAACCAGCGGGTGGTCGTGGTGCCGATCGAGGCGGCGGCGCTGGCCGGGACGCTCGGCGGCATCGGCGAACTCACCCGCACGGTGTTCGGCGACGGGGCGGCGGCGCCCCGTCGCGCGGGGACCCCGCCCAACGTCGCGCCGCCGCGGGCCTGACTCCGATGACCCTCGCCTCCGTCTTCGCGGCCGTCGATGCTCTCGGGGCCGCCTGGGTGTGGGTCATTGCCGGCCTCGTCCTGGCAGGCGCCGAGATCCTGGTGCCGGGTGTGTTTCTGATCTGGCTCGGCCTGGCCGCCCTCGCGACCGGTCTCGCGACCGCGGCGCTGCCGATACCCTGGCAGGGCCAGACCCTTCTGTTCGCCGGCCTCGCTGTCGCCCTGGTGGGCCTCGCGAGCCGGCTGCACCGGCGCGGCGGGCCGGCGAAGCCCCACCTCAACCGTGCCGATCGCGGCCTGATCGGGCGCGAGGGCGTGCTCGAGGAACCGATCGTCCAGGGCGCGGGGCGCATCCGCTTCGACGATACGCTCTGGCGGATCGCCGGTCCGGACCTGCCGGCGGGGGACCGGGTGCGCGTCACCGGGATCAGCGGCACGGTGCTGCGGGTGGATGCGGCCTGAGGTGCCCGCATAGCCGGAGCTTCGGACGGACCCGCCGCCACAGGGCAGACGCGGTCGGCACCGCCCTCCGTCCCGGACGCACGAAGCAGCGCTGCCGCGCGGCTTGTGATGTCGGTGCTCGGGTCCGTCAGCTGCCAGGGCGAAGCGCGCCGTGCCGCGCGCGCGATGCCCGCACGCGCCAGTTCGGACCGCAGGGCCCGTGGCTCGGCTGTCCGGGAAACGCCGCGCAGGCCCTGGATTGGGACAGCGCCTCTGCACCTATCGTGCGGCCTCGGTCACTTCCCGGCGCGTCGCGTGGGGTCAGATCACCGCCTCGATCAGGCCACGCCGCTTGGCCTCCTCGGCCTCGAGGTACCAATTGGCGGGCGCCTTCTCGAGTACCTCGTCCAGGGTCACGTCCGAGCCCGCGATGAGGTTGGAGAAGCCTTCGTTCTGGATCGCGATGGAGCACAGGATCTCGTTGAGCGTGGCCTGCACGGAGGCGACGCAGGTGGTCAGCGGCCCCTGAACCTGCAGCTGCTTGTTCATCTTGCGCTCGTGGATCATCAGCCGGGTGCCGCAGGTCAGGTAGCGGTTCGGCCGGGCGAAGAAGCTCATGACGGTGGTGCCGGCCGAGTAGATCGCGGCCTTGCCGAGGAAGACGAAGCGCCGCTGCGGGTCCATGGCGCTGTTGAAACGGATGTCCTCGCCCATCATCCGGGCGACCTCCGGATCCCCGCCGAGGGTCGTCAGCTCCACCACGACGATCTCCCGGTCGCCGGCTTCGTCGAGCTGGCGGCGGAAGTTCCGGTACATGTCGTAGTCGACCGGGCCGGAGAGCAGCACCGCGGGGGATCGGAACGCGGTCGGGCTGAGGGGCGTCGTGTCCATGGTCCTACCCGGATGATCGGTTCGATTCGCCCTCGCAACGAATCGGCCAGTCGCTGCGACAATCCCGGCTTCGAGGCGATGAGGCCGCGAGCGCGGTCCCACAGGGGATACCGGTCTGTGAGTCTCGCTCCGTACCGGCACGCTGGCGGTCAATCGCCAGGGCGGCATTGCGGTTTCCAGATTTCAGGGCCGACCTCGCAGGGACGATCCGGAGAGAACCCCGTGTCCATCGTGGCGGCGCGCCGCCTCGAGACGTCTGGCCACAGCCAGAGGCGCCCCTTTCCCCACCTTGTCCACAGGTCTCGCCGCGTTGCGAAACGCCTTGGTAAGCGCCCGCGCACCAGGGTCGGCGCTCCAGTCGAAATCCGGGCCCGGACACGATGATGACCAGCCAGCAGCTCGCCGACGAACTGAAGCGGATCGCCACCCATCAGGTCAGCGACATCACCCGTGCGGTGAAGGAAGGTCAGAAGTCGATCGCCCTCAACGAGGTCCGGGACATGGCGCGCCGCCTCGGCCTCCTGGCCGACGCGTTCGATCCGAAATCGGCCGATCCGAAATCGGCGCCCGAGAAGGCCGACGCCCTCGACGGCGCCCGGGCCGCCTGACGCTCGGACACGGCCCTCCCGAGGAGCCCCCATGGTTCACGCGCATTTCACCATCCGCCTCGACGGCGTCTCCCTACCCGCGTCGGCAGCGCAGTGGGTCGCGGATGCCGACGCCGCCTACGCCGCGGCGCGCATCATCGTCCAGGGCCTGATGCGCCAGCACGGCGGCGACCCGCGTCTGCTCGGCGCGACGATGGTGATCACCGACGAGGCGGGCGCGCCGCTCCTCGAACTCTCCTTCTTCGAGGCGCTTTACATGCCCGTCGAGCCGGTCGCCGATGCGGACCGCCGGCCGCGGGTTCCCCGCAAGATCGCGCCGACGCGCCTCGGCGCCGCGCTGGGCCCGGTGCGGCGGCTCGCCGGGGCCTTCGGAGTCCGGCTCCAGCCGCGGCCGGGTCACTGACCGCCGCGCGGCTCACCCGAAAAGATCGGTGACGGCGAAGCCCCGTCCGGCGAGGCGCTCGGCCAGGACGCGTCTGTGGCACAGCGCCGGATCCCGCTCGAAGCAGAGCAGGCAGATGGGCGCGGCCTCGGCCATGGCGGCCAACCCGTCGAGGGCCGCCTGCCCGGCGGCGGTGTCGAGCACCTCTTCGCAGTAGATTCGCCGCATCAGTGCCGCGTCGCCGGCCCGCGCCGCCTGCCGCCCCGATTTGGGCGTCCCGAGGCTGCGCAGGTGTGCGTAGCCGAGACCCGCCTCCGTCAGGGAGGTCCCGAGCGCGCCCTTCGAGAAGCCGCGCTTGCGCGAATTCGCCACGGCCCGGACATCGGCCAGGACCGCCACGCCGGCGGACTTCAGGACACCGCCGAGGCGCTCCGTATCGAGCCCTTCGTAGCCTATGGTAAAGATTGTCTTGCTCACGGGGGCGTGACCGGACTCGCGTTTTCGAACCGACACTTAGCCGGATGTCTGCCTGTGAAACAGCGGGGGATCCCCGGTCTATGTCGCGGCGTTGCAACGCATCTCGGAATTCCGCCGCAATGATCGCAAAGCTCCGTTAACCGCGCCGGGGCCATCGAATACGCCTGTCTGTGGCGCTCTTTCGGTGGCGGGCTGAGCACTGATGACGCGAGTTTCGAAGCTTTCGCGGTCTCTGTCCCAGGACTTCACCCGGGCGCCGAACGGCCGCCTCAGGGCGGTCCGCCGGCTCGCCGGGCGGTTCGCCGCTGCCGCGATCCTTGCCGGCCTCGCCGCCTGCGCGTCGAACAACGATTTCTACCCCACGAAAGGGGATACCAAGCCCCATCCGGGCGTGGCCAAGGCCAAGCTCCATCCGATCCAGGGCATCGACATCTCGAAATGGCAGGGCAACGTCGACTGGGCTTCGGTCCGGGCGGCCGGTACCCAGTTCGCGTTCATCAAGGCGACCGAGGGCGGCGACCACGTCGACGAGCGCTTCCGGACCAACTGGGACGGCGCGGCCCGGGCCGGCGTGCCGCGGGGGGCCTATCACTTCGTGTTCTGGTGCCGCTCCGCCCGGGAACAGATGGAGTGGTTCAAGCGCAACGTGCCGAACGATCCCGCCGCGCTCCCGCCGGTGCTCGACGTCGAGTGGAACGGCCATTCGCAAACTTGTCCGAAGAAGCTGCCCAAGGCCCAGGCCCTGGCGATGGTCACCGAGATGCTGGAGGAGATGGAGCGCTACACCGGCAAGCGCCCGATCATCTACACCGACATCACCTTCCACAAGGACGTGCTCGAAGGCGAGCTGCCCGATTACCCGCACTGGCTGCGCTCGACCGCGGCCGAGCCTGAACAGCGGTTCGTCAACCGTAAGTGGATGCTGTGGCAGTTCACCTCGACGGGCCGGGTCCCCGGCGTGCAGGGCGATGTCGACCGTAACGCCTTCTACGGCACTCCGTCCGACTGGGCGTCGTTCCTGTCGACCGACTGCGATCCCCGGGAGCACAAGCGCCTCTCCGAACAGGGCCTATGCACGGACAAGTAGACTCGGCTTATGGAAATAAACCCAGGTTAGTTCGGCGGCGCGGCGCGCTTGGTAGTCATGAGGGGTCCGGACGCCGACGCGGTGAGCCGGTGAGGATCCTGTCCGGAGCCTCTCTCCGGGACCCCGTCGCCGCCGATGCTCATCGACAGTGCCGCCCCCACGGGCAACCTGCTCCTCGACTCGCTCACAAGCGCCGACCGGGCGCTGATGGCTCCCCATCTCGAAGCGGTGTCCTACGCCAAGGCGGCGACCGTGTTCGAGACGGGACATGAGGTGACGCACGTCACCTTTCCCTGCGATCACGCCATCATCGCGCTGGTCATCATCACGCGGGATGGGCGAACCGCCGAGACGGCCACCATCGGCCACGAGGGCGCCGTCGGCGGGATCGTGAGCCAGGGACGGGTTCCGGCCTCCGCAACCGCGATGGTGCAGGTCGGCGGTCCGATGCTGCGGCTCGACATCGGCCGCCTCCAAGAGCTGGTCGCTCAATCCGCCACGCTCCGCGACCTGTTCGCGCGCTACGCCGATTGTTTCCTGGTCCAACTCCTGCAGACGGCCGCGTGCAACGCCCTGCACCCGATCGAGCAGCGCTGCCTGCGCTGGCTGCTGACGCTCCAGGACCGGCTGCAGGACGATACCCTGCCAATCACCCACGAGGTGCTGGCCGCGATGCTCGGCGTCCAGCGCACCTACCTGACGCGCATCCTGCGGACACTGCAGGACCAGGGTCTCATCCGGGTCGGACGCGGCCGCATCACCGTTGTCGACCGGCCGGCGGTGGCGGCCGCAGCCTGCGAGTGCCACGCCCGCGTCCGGCTCCACTGCGAGACGGTTCTCGACACGGTGTACCGGCCGCAGGATCGCGCCCGGATCGCCCCGGCCGCCGCCGGCTAGCGGGCGCCACGCTCAGGCGATGACGGGGGCGCAAACCGGCGCGGGGATCCCGGGTAGCGGGGCCACCACCACGTCGATGCCGTAGATCAGGCGCAGCAGCGCCGGGGTGACCGTCGCGGCCGGCGGCCCGCAGGCGACGAGCCCGCCACTGTGAAGGGCGAGGACACGGTCCGCGCAGGCGAGGGCGTGGCCGGGATCATGGGTCGAGAACATCACGGCGATTCCGGCCCGCGCGAGGCGGCGCACCTGCCCCAGGACGCGCGCCTGATTGCCGAAATCGAGGCTCGCGGTCGGCTCGTCCATGATCAGGAGCCGCGGCGCGCCGCTCAGCGCCCGGGCGATCAGGGCGAGCTGCCGCTCACCGCCGCTGATCTCGGTGTAGATCTTCTCGGCCAAGTGGCCAATGCCCAGGGTGACGAGCGCGGCCTCGGCGGCAGCCTCGTCGGCCGGTCCCGGCGCCGAAAACGGCCCGATCCGGCTGGCGCGCCCCATCACCACGACTTCGCGCACCGTGAAGGGGAAGTAGGCCGCGTGCGCCTGCGGCACCGCGGCGGCGGTCCGGGCGACCGTACGCCGCGACAGCCGGGACAGGTCGGTGCCGTCAAGCCGGATCCGGCCGCCCCGGGCCGGCAGCAGGCCAAGCAGCGTCTTGAACAACGTCGTCTTGCCGCCGCCGTTCGGCCCGAGGAGGCACAGCACCTCGCCCGCATCGAGATCGAACGATACGTCCGTGCCGACGGCCCGCGCGCCGTAGCCGAAGGCGAGATCCTGGACCTGGAGGAGCATCAGGCGATCCTGCGTCCGGCCGCCAGAAGCCACAGGAAGAACGGGGCACCGACAAGCGCCGTGAGGATGCCGAGGGGCACCTCGATCGTCCCCGCGGTGCGGGCGATCAGATCGACGACCAGCAGGTAGCCGGCGCCGAGCGTGACGGAGGCGGGCAGCAGCCTTCGGTAATCCGGTCCCACGAGCAGGCGGGCGATGTGCGGCACGATCAGTCCGACCCAGCCGATCACCCCGGTCATCGAGACGGATGCCGCGGTGATCAGCGTCGCCCCGGCGATGAGGACCGGGCGCAGCCGCCGCGTCTCGACGCCGAGCGCCCGCGCCTCCTCGTCCCCAAGGCTCATCAGGTTCATGCGCCAGCGCAGCAGCACCAGCGGCGCGAGGCCGAGGAGGAGCATCGGCAGGACGGCGCCGACATCGCCGAGCGTCACCGAGGACAGGCTCCCCAGGAGCCAGAAGGTGATCGCCGGCAGCTGGTTGTAGGGGTCGGCCAGGACCTTGAGGAGGGAGATGCCGGCGCCCAGCACTGCGCCGACGGCCACCCCCGCCAGGACCAGGGTCAGCACCGGATCCTGCCGCCGCACCGCGAGACCGACGCCGTAGACGGCCGCAACCGCCGCGAGGCCCCCCAGGAACGCCATGCCCTGGATGGGCGCCACCGGGAGGCCGAGATAGATCCCGAGCACTGCCCCCAGCCCGGCGCCGGCCGAAACGCCGAGGATGTCGGGGGAGACCAGCGGGTTGCGGAACAGGCCCTGATAGGTCGCCCCCGCCGCCGACAGGGCCGCGCCCACCACCAGGGCCGCCACGACCCGGGGCAGTCGGACCTGCATCACCACGGTCTCGACCGCGGCCGGCGCCCGGGCGGGCAGGCCGAGCAGGCGATGGCCGAGCACGTCCGCCAGATGCTCAAGCCCGACCGGGTACTTGCCGACGGCCAGCGACAGCAGCGCGAGCGCCAGGACGGCGAGTCCGGACAGGAGCGTCGCCGACAGCCGCAGGCCACGCGGCGCCCGCCTCGCGCTCGCCGCGGCGGCCTGATGGCCGCTCACCGCTTCGCGTCCGCGGGCCCGAGGAGCGCCGCGGCCTGCCCGGCGTCGAGATCGACGTGGTAGAAGCGGCGGTAGAAGCCGCGCATCACCGCATCCATCGGTTCCGGGAACATGTCCGGATGGAGGATACCGGCCAGCCATCGCAGCCCGATCAGCCGGTTGACCCCCGGCGGCGCATCGAACCACGGGAACGGCTGCTGCGGCGCCACGTAGACGCGGCCTGCCTTGACCGCCGCCACGTCCCGCCAGATCGGATCTCCGCGCACGGCCGCCGCGAAGGCCGGATCGAGGGTGATGATGACCTCGGGGTTCCAGGCCAGGACCTGCTCGGCGGAGACGCTGCCGAGACGCCCTTCGCCGCCCCGGGCGACGTTGCGACCGCCGGCCACCTCCAGCAGCTCGGTGTTGATGGAGCCGGCGAAGCCCGTCTCCAGCCCACGCGGTCCGCGGGCGTAGTAGATGCGAGGCCGCCGATCCTCAGGAACGGACGCGACCGCCTTCGCCACCGTGCCGATCAGATCTTGCGCATCGGCGGCCAGCACGTCGGCCCCGGCCTGAAGGCCCAGCGCCGCCCCGAGCTGCCGGTAGGTCTCGGGTATCCGGGCGAAGCTGCCGTCGAGCAGGATGTAGGGTATCCCGGTCTGCGCCTGCACGCGGTCGGCGAGGGAGGCGTAGGTCGGGCCGAGACTCCCCGCATCGACGATCAGGTCGGGCCTGGCGGCCAGCACAGCCTCGACATTGGCGGTGCCGCCGCGGCCGGTGAGCCGCCCGTAGGCGGGCAGCGACCGGGTCCGGGGTTCCAGATAGGGCAGGGCTGCCGGCGCGGGGGCGCTCACCCAGCCGGCCATCCGCTCCGGAGCCAGGGTGTAGACCAGCACCGAGGCCGGCGGCCCGGCGGCCAGCACCCGCTCGATGCGGTCGGGAAGTTCGACCGTGCGGCCGGCGGCGTCGGTGAACGGGCGGCTTACGGCCCCGCTGGCGAGGGTGAGCATCAGCAGGAGGGTGAAGGCGAGCAGTTCGCCCCGGCAGCGTCCGGAAGGCACCGTCGTCGCCATCATCGCGCGGTTTCGGTCATCAGGAGGCTTTGCGTTCCAGGATCTCGATCAGCGCCCCGTCCGGGCCCTCGACGAAGGCGATGCGCAGGCCGGGACCGCGCTCGGTGATGCCGGTCCGGACCGGAACGCCCCGCGCGGTGAGATCGGCCATCGCCGCCTCGATGTCGGCAACCCGCAGACCGATATGCTCGATGCCGAGACAGGGCGTCGGCGTGGTGGGGGCGACCTGGTCCGGCGCCTGCTCGATGAACACGGTCAGGCCACCGAGATCAAGGACCACGCGCTGCACCGGATCCTCGCCGACGCGCTTCACCTCCCGCGCCCCGAACGTGTCGACGTAAAAGGCCGCGGCCTTCATGGCGTCGCGGCTGCGCAGATGAACATGATCGCAGGCGTAGTGCATCGGATCTCCGTATCGTGGCGGCGTCCCCGGCGCGGGCCCATCCGGGTGCGCGTCCCGTCGTCCGCCGCACCAAGGTAGGCCCGGGCTTGCGTCGGACGAGATCCGACGCTTGACGTCACGCGCGAACCCGCAGACTTTCGCAGCGCTGACCGTTGCAGGGATGCAACATTCTCCCCACATCGGGGTTCAGACCCCACACCGCACAGCCAAGAGTTCCATGCGCAATCCCTACGACGTGCTGGGCGTGGCCAAGGGCGCGAGCGAGGCCGAGATCAAGAAGGCCTATCGCAAGCTCGCCAAGGACTTCCACCCCGACCGCAACAAGAACGACGTGAAGGCCAAGGACCGCTTCGCCGAGGCGAACGCGGCCTACGAGATCCTGGGCGACGCCGAGAAGCGCAAGCAGTTCGACCGCGGCGAGATCGACGCCGAGGGCAAGCCGCGCGCGACCGGCTTCGAGGGCTTCGGCGGCGGCTTCGGCGGCGGACGCGGCGGCGGCTACGACTTCGAGAACATGGCCCGGGCCCGCCAGGGCGGCATGGGTGGCATGGGCGAGGACATCTTCTCGCACATCTTCGGCGAGGCCTTCCGCGCGGGCGGCGCCGGCCCGGGCGGCCAGCGCCAGGCACCCAAGGGCGAGGACGTCGCCGCCGAGCTGTCGGTCACCCTGGAGCAGGTGGCGAGCGAGGAGAAGCTGCGCCTCTACCTGCCCACCGGGCGGGAGGTCGACGTGGTCATCCCCCGCGGCGTGGTCGACGGCCAGACCATCCGGCTCCGCGGCCTCGGGCAGCCCGGCGGCCCCCGGAGCGAAGCGGGCGACGCGCTGTTGACGATCCGGATCCGCCCCCATCCGCGCTTCACCGTGGACGGGGCCGACCTGCGCACGACCGTCGAGGTGCCGCTTGAGGACGCCGTCCTCGGCGGCACGATCCGCGTACCGACCCTGACCGGCGCGGTCGAGATGAAGATGCCGGCCATGACGAGTTCCGGTCGTACCTTCCGCCTGCGCGGCAAGGGACTGCCGAAGAAGGACGGCACGCCGGGCGATCTGTTCGCCACGACGGCGATCATGCTGCCGCAGGACGAGGACGCGGCGCTGCTGGAATTCGCCCGCGGGCGGCGCGGCGCCAAGGCGGCCTGACGGGGCCGTCCGCACGTGAACGCGCCCGGAGGCGGCCCGGACTTCCGTCTCCGGGCCGCCTCCGGTATGGAGGCCCCCCGGCGCCGGGCGGTGCCGCGAGGCTTCGGGATCGATCATGGCGGAACACGGGCAGGGCCTTCTGGCGGGCAAGCGGGGCATCGTCCTCGGGGTCGCCAACAACCGCTCGATCGCCTGGGGCATCGCCCGCAGCGCCCGCGCCCACGGGGCGGAACTCGCCTTCACCTACCAGGGTGACGCCCTGCGCAAGCGGGTGGAGCCGCTGGCCAAGGAACTCGACGCCCACGTCATCGGCCACTGCGATGTCACTGAGGCGGCCACGATCGACGCCGTGTTCGCGGAGGCGGCCAGGGTGTTCCCCGAGGGAATCGACTTTGTCGTCCACTGCGTCGCCTTCTCCGACAAGGACGAGCTGACGGGCCGCTACATCGAGACCTCCGAGGACAACTTCACCAAGTCGCTCCTGGTCTCGTGCTACTCGTTCACCGCGGTGGCCCAGCGCGCCGAGAAGATCATGCGGCCCGGCGGCTCCCTCGTGACGCTGACCTATTACGGCGCCGAGAAGTGGATGCCGCACTACAACGTCATGGGTGTCGCCAAGGCGGCCCTCGAAGCCTCGGTCCGCTATCTCGCGGCGGATCTCGGACCGAAGAATCTCCGCGTCAACGCCATCTCGGCCGGTCCGATCAAGACCCTGGCCGCCTCGGGGATCGGCGACTTCCGCTACATCCTGAAGTGGAACGAGTACAACGCGCCCCTGCGCCGGACCGTGACCATCGGCGAGGTCGGCGAGACGGCGGCCTACCTCGTCTCCGACATGGCCGCCGGCATGACGGGCGAGATCCTGCACGTGGATGCGGGCTACCACGTCGTCGGCATGAAGAACCCCGACGCGCCCGACCTGACCCTCGACAAGGACTGACCCGCCGCGTCAGGGCGGGCGAACGCTCAGGCGCATCCGAGCCAACTTCCCTCATCCTGAGGTGCGGCGCAGCCGCCTCGAAGGAGGGCTCCAGGGATCGCGCGGCTGGCTGAAGGCCTCCTTCGAGGCCTCCGCTGCGCTGCGGCACCTCTGGATGAGGGCGTTGGATGGGAAGGCTCGACAGCGCTTCAGCCGGCGTGGCGCCCGGCCTTGCGCGACGATGCCTCCGGAGGCCCGTGAGGCCGTCGCGACTCAATCCGCCTCATCGCCAAACGACCCCGAGAGCCGCAGCCCCTCGATCCAGGTCTCGCCGTCGCGCTTCAGCACCGTCCGCGGCCGGGCGCCTCCGTGCTCGGCGACACCGTCCGCCAGCCGCTCGGAATGCGTCACCAGCCAGACCTGCGTGCGCGCCGCCGCCCGGGCGATCAGCCGGGCCAGCGGGTCCATCAGATCGGGATGAAGGCTCGTCTCGGGTTCGTTGAGGGCGATGAACGGCGGCAGCCGGTAGCCGAGCAGCGCGCCGGCCAGGGCGAGGAAGCGCAGGGTCCCGTCCGAGAGTTCGGAAGCGGCGAAGACCCGGCCATGGAAGTCGGGGAAGGTCACGCCGAAGCTGGCTTCCCGCCCCGGCTCCGGCACGATCAGGCGCGCCCCCGGGAAGGCGCCGTCCACGGCCTCGTCGAGGTCGGTCGTGTCCTGGCGGATATGGGCCAGGGTCGCGAAGACCGCCGCGAGGTCCGACCCGTCCGAGGCCAGCGTCGGCGTGGTCACCGCGAGGCAAGGCCGCCGCAGGGGCGACTCGGCGTCGGTCCGGAACCCGTGGTGGAAGCGCCACGCCGTCATCGCCAGGCGCACAAAGGCGATCTCCGGCTGGCCGGTGGCAACCAGGGCGCTGCCGAGCGCCGTCTCGGTGGCGAGGAGGTCGATGCCGAGGGATTGCTTGCGCCCGTCCGCGTCGCGGACGAAGCCGCTTCTTCCGTCCCGGTCGAGGATTACCGCCGTGCGGCCTCCGGTCCGGACGGACAGGCGCTCGGTCTTGATCTGCGGCTCGTGCCGGAAGGCCGCGCCGTAGATCTCGGCACCGGCCTGTGGGACGAGCCCGATTTCGACCGCGTAGGTGAAGTCCTGCCCGGTGCGGTCGTCGCGCAGGGTGGCGGACAGGCGGATCCGGGCGGGCTCTCCCTGCCGGCGCCGGCCGGCCCAGTGCGCCGAGTTCATGCCGCCCTCGGCGGCGAGATCACGGGTCAGGGTGCCCCGGGCAGCCGCCTGCAGCATCTCCAGCGCCCGGTAGAGGTTGGTCTTGCCCGTGCCGTTGCCGCCGACGAAAACCGACAAGTCGTCGACCGGGAAGCCGATCCGCCGGAGCGAGCGGTAGCCCGAGACCGAGACCTCGCGCACCGTCAGCATGCCGGGCTCCTTCCTCAGTCCGGGACCGTCAGGTCGGCGATCCCCTTGGCGGCTTCGGGGAATCGCGGGTCCATCGCCTCCAGTGTATCCGCGACCGTCTTGGCGATCACGTAGTTGCGAAACCACTTGTGATTGGCCGGCACCACCAGCCATGGGGCGTAGGGCGGGGAGCAGCGCGACAGCGCGTCGGCGAAGGCCCGCTGGTAGGCGTCCCAGGATTTCCGCTCGACGAGGTCGGCCGGATCGAACTTCCAGTGCTTCTCGGGATCGGCGATGCGGGCCTCCAGACGCTTCTTCTGCTCCGCCTTCGAGATGTGCAGGAAGAACTTCAGGATGGTGGTGCCGGACTCGGTGAGCAGCCGCTCGAAGTCGTTGATCCGCCCGTAGCGGCTCTGCCAGACCGCATCGGGCACGAGGCCCTTCACCCGCACCACGAGGACGTCCTCGTAGTGGCTGCGGTTGAAGACGCCGATCAGGCCGCGGCCGGGCGTGCGGGCGTGGTAACGCCACAGGAAGTCGTGATCCAGCTCGTCGCTCGACGGCACCTTGAACGAGGTCACCGTGCAACCCTGCGGGTTCACGCCCTTGAGGACCGACCGGATCGTGCCGTCCTTGCCGCCCGTGTCGATCGCCTGGAAGACAACCAGCAGGCTGCGGCTCCGCTCGGCGTAGAGCCGCTCCTGGAAGCCGACGATGCGGGCCCGCTCGGCGTCCAGCGCCTCCTTCGCCCAGGTCTTGTCGAGGCCGCCGTCGGCGTCGCAGTCCACCGAGGAGAGATCGAAGGATGCGCCGGGCTCCACCGCGACGATGCCGGGAGCCGCCGGGATCGTAACCTGCCGGTGGCCGCTCAGCGCGTCGGGAGCCGTTCCGGCGACGTCGTCGACGGCGGTTGCCCAACGGGCGGTCGAAGGCCGCTCCGATCCTGGGGTTTTGTTCAGGTCATCCCCATCTGTCACGCCGCCGCCGCGCTTCTGGCCGCGATGATGCTTGCCGTGCTTCTTGGACATAGGCAGGACCTGTCTCCGGACGTTGCCGACCGACGGCGAGAACGGCCAGGGATCCCGGCCGTTCCGGACGCCTGCGCAGGACGGGGTACGCGAGGGTTGGCTACGATCTATTTCATCCGGCACGGCCAGACCGATTGGAACGCCGAGGGGCGCCTCCAGGGCGGCCGCGACACCGAGCTCAACGCCCTCGGTGAGGCGCAGGCCGTGGCGGCTGCCGACCGTCTCGCCGCCCTCGCGGGTTCAACGCTCGCCGAGGCGGATTTCGTCGCGAGCCCGCTCAAGCGGACGCGGCGCACCATGGAGATCCTGCGCACGACGCTCGGCCTGCCGCACGAGGCCTACCGCGTCGACCCGCGACTGCGGGAGATCGGCTTCGGCAGTTGGGAAGGGTCCACCTGGGCCGAGATCCGCCGCCGCGATCCGGCTGGAGCCGCAGGCCGTGAGCGCGACCGGTGGCGTCACCGGCCGCCCGGAACCGGCGGCGAGAGCTACGCCGCACTGGTGGAGCGGGTCGCCCCGGCACTCGCCGGACTGGAGCGCGACGCCGTCGTCGTCGCCCACGGCGGCGTCGCCCGGGCGGCCCTCGTGGCGCTCGGCCATCTCGACCCCTACACGGCGCCCCGCCTCGGCATCCGCCAGGGCGAGGTCCTGGTCCTGGAGCCCGGCGGCTGGCGCTGGGCTTGATCCCGTGCGCCGGGGCGGTGCACACCCGCCTCGATAACGGCACGATCGGCGGGCTATAGGGCGGCGGCCACGGTAAGCGCCGCCCCGAGCGGGCGGCCAGCGGAGCAGCGGATGAGCGACGTCGCCGAGAAGACCCGGCCCGGCCCGGCCGGGGAGCGCGAGCGTTCCGGCGACGGGGCCGCCATCCTGCGCGGCGCGCACCGCCCTGACCTGATCCGCGACGAGGTGCTCGCCGAGGTCTTCCTCGACTCGTCCCGCAGCCGCCCCGACCATCCCTGCCTGATCGACGGCGCGCGCGTGGAGGCGGGCGGCGTTCACCCGCGCCTGACCTACGCTGAGGTGGCCGCCCGCGCGGGGCGCATCGCCGCCGGCCTCGCCCATCGCGGGATCGGGCCCGGGGACGTGGTCGGGCTCTGGATGGCCCGCGGGCCGGATCTCCTCGTGGCGCAGATCGGCATCACCCTGTCGGGCGCCGCGTGGCTGCCCTTCGACGCCGAGGCGCCAGCCGACCGGGTGGGCGTCTGCCTGACGGATGCCGCCGCCAAGGCGCTGCTGGTCTCGCCGGCCCTCAAGCCCGCCGCGCCCGACGCGGCGCCGGCCCTGACACCAGCGGATCTCGACGCCGGGACGCCAGCCGACGCGTCCGTGCCCGATGCCCGCGCCGCCGGGCTGACACCCGAGCATCCGGCCTACCTGATCTACACCTCGGGCTCGACCGGCGTGCCCAAGGGCATCGTCATCAGCCACGCGAACATCTGCCACTTCCTGCGCTCGGGAAACGCCCTCTACGGGATGCGCGCCGACGACGTGGTGTTCCAGGGCGCCTCGGTGGCCTTCGACCTCTCCATGGAGGAGATCTGGGTCCCCTACCTCGTGGGTGCGACCCTGTTCGTGGCGAGCCCCGCCATGATGGGCGACGTGGAATCTCTGCCCGGCATCCTGGAGGCGGAGAAGATCACGGTGCTCGACACCGTGCCGACTCTCCTGGCGATGATCTCGGGCGACCTGCCGACGGTGCGCCTCGTGCTGCTGGGCGGCGAGGCGCTGCCCGAGCCACTGGTCGCCCGCTGGGCGACCGGGACGCGCCAGCTGTTTAACACCTACGGGCCGACCGAGGCCACGGTGGTGGCCACCGCCGCCGAGATGCGTCCCGGCGAGCCGGTGACGATCGGCGGCCCGATCCCGAACTACTCCGTCTACGTGGCCGGCGAGGATCTGAGCCTCCTCGGCCGTGACCAGCAGGGCGAATTGCTGATCGGCGGTCCCGGTGTGGCGCGGGGCTACCTCGCCCGGCCGGAGCTGACGGCGGAAAAGTTCATCGCCAACCCCTTCGCGTCGGACGGGACCGACCCGGTCCTCTACCGCTCGGGCGACGCGGTCTCCCTCGATTCCGCCGGCCGGATCATCTTCCACGGCCGCATCGACGATCAGGTCAAGATCCGCGGGTTCCGGGTGGAACTCGGCGAGATCGAGGCGCGGATCCGCAGCGTCCCCGAGATCAACCAAGCCGCCGTGGTGCTCCGGCAGGATGACGGCGTCGACCGCCTCGTCGCCTTCCTGATCCCGGAGCGCGGCCGCGCCATCGACACCGCGGCTCTGCGCAAGACCCTCGCCGGCCAGATGCCGCCCTACATGGTGCCGGGCCATTTCGAGGTGGCCGAGACCCTCCCGCGGCTCACCTCCGGCAAGGTCGACCGCAAGGCGCTCAAGATCGCCCCGCTCACCGTGGTCGCCGCCGACGGCGAGCAGGAGCCGCCCGCCAACGAGACCGAGGCCGCCCTCGTCGCCGCCGCCAAGCAGGTCTTCGGCAACCAGCCGATCGCGCTCGAGGGCGACTTCTTCTCCGACCTCGGCGGTCACTCGCTGCTCGCCGCGCGCTTCGTCTCGGCGGTGCGCGAGAGCCCGGCGCTGGCCGGCATCACCCTGCCGGACGTCTACGCCCTGCGCACGATGCGGGCGATGGCCGACGCGCTGATCGCCCGCACCGGCGGCATGGGCGCCGCGGCGGCTCTGCGCGACCTGAGCTTCGAGCCGCCGCCGCTGCTGCGGCGGGCCCTCTGCGGCCTCGCGCAGCTCGTCGCGCTGCCCTTCGTGATCGCGCTCGCCACTGCGCAGTGGCTCGGCATGTTCGTGACCTACCTGCTGCTGACCGGCGGCGGCCTGAGCTTCTTCGCCGAACTCGGGGTGCTCCTCCTCGTCTACATCGGCATCAACGGCGTGACGGCGGTGGCGGCGGTGGCCGGCAAATGGCTGATCCTCGGCCGCACCAGACCCGGCCGCTACCCGCTCTGGGGCGTGTATTATTACCGTTGGTGGCTGGCGCAGCGGCTGGCGCCCCTGGTGCACGTGAAGTGGCTGCAGGGCTCGCCGGCGATCGCCATCTACCTGCGGCTGATGGGTGCCAGGGTCGGCCGCGACACCCTGATCTCCGACATCGAGGTCGGCGCGCCCGACCTCCTGACGATCGGCGACGGGGCGTCGCTCGGCGGCCGCTTGGTCATCGCCAATGCCGAGATCGTCGGGAACGAGCTGGTGATCGGCCGGGTGGAGATCGGCGCGGATGCGGCGGTCGGCACCTCCTGCGTGCTGAGCCACGACACGGTGATCGGCCCCCAGGCCGAGATCGCCGACCTCACCACGATCCCGGCCGGCACGCGGGTCGGCGCCGCCGAGCGCTGGGACGGCTCGCCCGGCCGCAAGGTCGGAACGGCCGATCCGGCTGAGTTGCCGGCGCCTGCCGAGGCGTCCTTCCTCCGACGGACCGCCTTCATGGCCGCCTACGTGGTGCTGCTCGGCGCGATCCCGGCGGTGGGCCTCCTGCCGATCTTCCCGGCCTTCTTCATCTTCGACCAGATCTCGGACTCACTCTCCGACATCACCGACGTCGACTATCACTGGTACCTGCCGATCCTCACATGGCCCACCGCCATGCTGATGACCGCCGGCACGGTGCTGCTGATCGCCGGCATCCGCTGGGTCGTGCTGCCGCGGACGCGCTCGGGCACCTACTCGGTCCACTCGCTGTTCTACCTGCGCAAGTGGTCGCTGGCGCTCGCCGTCGAGGTGACGCTGGAGACGCTCTCGTCGCTGTTCGCCACGGTCTACATGCGGGCTTGGTACCGGCTGATGGGCGCCAACATGGGCCACGGCGCCGAAATCTCGACCAACCTCGCCGGCCGCTACGACCTCGCCGAGGTCGGCGCGAAGAACTTCGTCGCCGACGAGGTGGTGTACGGCGAGGAGGAGATCCGGCGGGGCTGGATGCATCTGGAGCCGACCCGGACCGGGGCGCGGGTCTTCGTCGGCAACGACGCCGTGGTGCCGCCGGGCGCCGTCATTCCGGACGACGTGCTGATCGGCATCAAGTCGAAGCCGCCCGCGAACGACGCCATGAGCCCGGGCGAGACGTGGTTCGGCTCACCGCCGATCCGGCTGCCGGCCCGACAGAAGGTCGATCTCGGCTCGACCGCGCAGACCTACGAGCCCGGGATGTGGCCGAAGGTCCGGCGCGGCATCTTCGAGGCGTTCGCGACCTCGTTCTCGCCGATGCTCTACATCACTCTCGCGATCACGGTCATCGACTGGTACTTCTATCCCGCCATCCTGGAGCAGGATTGGTGGGGCCTGGCCGTCAGCTTCGTGGTGGCGAGCGTCGCCATCGCGCTGATCCAGTCCAGCGCGGTCATCGCGATGAAGTGGCTGTTGATGGGTGTCTACAAGCCCGGGATGCAGCCGATGTGGTCCTGGTGGGCGATGCGCACCGAGGCCATCGCGGTCGCCTACTGGGGGCTCGCCGGCAAGGTGCTGCTGGAGCATCTCCAGGGCACGCCGTTCCTGCCGTGGGTGCTGCGCCTGTTCGGCGTGAAGGTCGGCCGGGGCGTGTGCATGCTGACCACCGACATCACCGAGTTCGACTGCGTGACGATCGGCGACTACGCCACGATCAACCGTGTCTCGGCGCTTCAGACCCACCTGTACGAGGACCGGATCATGAAGATCGGCCGCGTCGTCGTGGGTAAGGGCGTCTCGGTGGGGGCGTTCTCGACGGTTCTGTACGACACCAAGGTCGGGGATTTCGCGCGGCTGCGCCCGCTCACGATCGTCATGAAGGGCGAGTCGATCCCCGCCAGCACCGAGTGGGAAGGCGCGCCCGCGGTTCCGGTGATCCACGCGGGCTGAGGCCGTCCAACCCAATCCCCTCATCCTGAGGTGCCGGGCGATCGCAGATCGCCCGGCCTCCAAGGAGCCCTCCAGAGCGCGCTGCGATCCCTGGAACCCTCCTTCGAGGCCCGCTGGCGCGGGCCCTCAGAATGAGGGGGGGGATTGGGTGCAATCGCCCGATCAGCCTGCCGCAAGGCGGTGTCGTAGACCGTGGTGGTGCAGGGCGGGGAGTTTGATTAAGTTTTTATTCTACGGATATCGCTCTGGGCGAATCGTTTCTGAGCCTGAACGGCAGGGGATCGCCCAGGACTGAAGATCGATGGACGGTCGTGCACCTTGACCCCACCACGCTGCTGATCGTCAGTGCCGCGACGACCCTGCTGGTCGGCACGCTGTTCCTGGCGTCCTGGCGGCAGGCGCCCGACTCCCGCGCCCTTGCCCTGTGGGGAGCGGCGCATCTCGTCGGGTCGGTCGGCTCGGCCGGATTGGCCCTGCGCGGCCAGATCCCGGACCTGGTGTCGATCGGGTTGGCCAACGCCGTGGTGCTCGCCGCCTACGGACTGATCTGGAGTGGCGTCCGCTCCTTCGAGCGCCGGGCGGCCCGCCTGGACGTCGCGATGGCGGGCGCGGCTTTGTGGGGCGTCCTCTGCTGCGTCCCGGCCTTCTACGCGTCGATCGAGCTGCGCGTCCTCCTCGCCTCGGCCGTGGCTACCGTCTACTGCGGCGCGGCCGCCGCAGAAATCTGGCGCGGCCGTGCCGAGCGCCTCGCCTCGCGGATCAGCGCCGGCATCGTGCTGAGCCTGCAAGGCGCCTTCTACTTGGTGCGGATCCCATCGACGCTCCTGGCGCCGCCCCTGATCGGCCCGAATCCGCTTGCCTCGCCCTGGGTGGCGGTCCTGTGCTTCGTCACCATGCTGTTCTCGATCGCCTCGGCCTTCACCTTCATGGCGCTGGTCAAGGAGCGGGCTGAGCGCGAGCAGCGCATCGCCGCCTCCACGGACGCGCTCACGGGCGTCCGAAATCGCCGTGCGTTCGCGGATGCCGTTGACGCCGCCCTTCTGGGAGGCGGGAGCGGCGCGCTGCTCCTCGTCGATCTCGACCGGTTCAAAGCGGTCAACGACGTTCATGGCCACGCCGTGGGCGACGCGGTGCTGGTCGGGTTCTGCGCCATGGCGGCGTCCTTGTTGCCGCCGGACGCGCTCCTGGGGCGCCTGGGCGGTGAGGAGTTCGCCTGCCTGTTGCCGGAAGTCTCGCCCGCCGAAGCCCTGGCCCGCGCCGAGGAGCTGCGCCGCACCTTCGCAGAACTCCACGTGCCCGAAATCCCCGAGCTGCGCGTCAGCGTGAGCATCGGAGTCGCGCAGCTGCGCCACGGGGTCGGGTACGAGACGCTGATGCGGCGCGCCGACACCGCCCTCTACGCCGCCAAGAACGGCGGCCGCGACCGGGTCGCCGTGGCCGACGCGGCTGCCGCACGGGCCGCGTGACGGCGTCTTCGGGCGTCAACCTAGCTCCGCGGTGCCCCTGATCATCCCGCGCGAGCGGTCGGCGGGACGCCGCTTGCGGGGACGGCGTCGCCCGTTCAGGCGAGGGCGCGGGCGGCTTCGGAGACCTTCCGCACCGAGGCGTCCACCAGGGCCGCCGAGGTCGCGATCTCGGCGATGGCCGCGCGGGCCGCCTCGACGCTCTGGGCGGCGGATTGCATGTTCTCGGTCATGTCGCGGGTCACGGCCGCCTGCTCGGTCACGGCGGACGACACGCTGAGCGAGATCTCGCTGAGCTGCTCGATCGTGCCGCCGATCCCGTCGATGGCCGCGACCGCCCGGGCCGTCTCCGTCTGCACGGCGGCAATCTGGGTGCCGATCTCGCCGGTGGCCCGGGCGGTCTGCTCGGCCAACGCCTTGACCTCGGCGGCCACGACCGCGAAGCCCTTGCCGGCCGCACCCGCCCGCGCGGCCTCGATGGTGGCGTTGAGCGCCAGCAGGTTCGTCTGGTCGGCGATGGAGCGGATCAGGTTCACGGCGGCGCCGATCCGGTCCGCTGCACCGGTCAGGCCCACCACGATGGCGCCCGCTTCCTCGGCGCGGGTGACGACCTTGTCGACCGAGGCTTTCGCCTGGAGGGCGTGGCGGCTCAACTCCTCGATGGAGGCCGCGAACTCCTCCGAACCCGCGGCGACCGCCTGGACGTTGTGCGCCGTCTGGTTCGCGGCCTGGGTGGTCCCGTCAGCCTGCTGCACGACGCGGCTCATCGACTCGCGGATCGCGGAGAGATCCGCGTCGATGGCGCGCTGACCGTCGCCGCGGCGCTGCCGGTCCTCCACCTGCCGGGTCACGTCGGTGGCGAACTTCACGACCGCGCAGGGCTTCCCGTCGGCGTCGAAGATCGGGTTGTAGGTGCCGAAGATCCAGACCGCGCGGCCGCCCTTGCCGACCCGGCGGAATTCGCCGGCCTGATGGCGCCCAGCGCCGAGGGCCGTCCAGAACGCCGCGTAGTCCGCGCCCGCGGCCTCGTCCGCCGGCAGGAACATCCGGTGATGCTGGCCGCGCACCTCGTCGAGGGTGTAGCCCAGGGTCGTGAGGAAGTTGGCGTTGGCGTCCGTGATGATGCCGTCCAGCGTGAAGCTGATCACCGCCTGCGAGCGATCGAGCGCCGCGATCCAGCCGGCGTCGCGCGCGCTGCGCCCGCGCTCTTCCGTGACGTCGGTGGCGAGCTTCACGATCTTGATCACCTTGCCGTGGCGATCGAGGACCGGGTTGTAGGAGCCGTGGATGCGGATGGTCTGCCCCGACTTCGTGAGGCGCGTGAAGTCGCCGGCCACGTGACGCCCGGTGCGCAGCTGGTCCCAGAACGCGGCGTAACCGGGCCCCGCGCGCTCCGCTTCGGTCACGAACTGCGCATGGGGGCGCCCGCAGACCTCCGCGCGCGTGTAGCCGACCAGATCCAGGAAGAGGGTGTTGGCGTCGATGACGGTGCCGGACGGGTCGAACTCAACCCGTGCCATTGCCCGGTCGACCGCCGCGACCAGCGAGTCCGCACGTGAACCGAACATCTTCTTCCTTGCCTGCAGCCGGACCCAGTGGTCGGCGAGTATACAAGCGGTAAGATCGTTTAAAAATTGACAAGACAGCTATTGAGCGGACGCGAACTCGGAGAAAATAGTCCGAAATAGACTGTGAAATAGATCTGTATATTGATGTCGCAGGACTTCAGGTAACGATTTCGCGATCAATGTCGCGCGATATGAGCATAGGGAAAATTGGTATTCGCGGGATCTTTTGATGCCTCGGATCCGGACCGGCCCCTACCGGCTTGCGAAGACGATCAGCCCTCGGCATCGGTTCTCCGACCCCGGCCGATCGGCCGCGGATGGCCCGTGGTCTGATTGGAGATCGGAGATGGACGAGCCGAACCGGATCGACCGCCTGGAAATGCGTCTCACCGAGCAGGAGGCGACGATCGAGGATCTGAACCGGACCGTGACGGAGCAGTGGCAGCTGATCGACCGGCTGGTGCGACAGGTCGAGGGGTTGCGGGAACAGGTCGAGGAGGCGGCGGCCCGGGCCGCGCCGCGGGGGCCGGAGCCACCGCCTCCCCATTATTGATGCGCCGACCGGCCGATCAGAAGTTCGCCTGCGTGACGAACTTGGTCACGAGATACGCGTCGAGCGCTTCTGGCCCGCCCTCGCTGCCGTAGCCGGAATCCTTGACGCCGCCGAACGGGGTCTCAGGCAGGGCGAGACCGTGATGATTGATCGAGATCATCCCGCTCTCGACTCCGTTCGACACCCGGGCCGCCCGCTCGGCGGAGCGGGTGTAAGCGTAGGCCGCGAGGCCATAGGGCAGGCGGTTGGCCTCCGTGAGCGCCTCCTCGTCGTCCGAGAAGCGGTTGATCGCCGCCACGGGGCCGAAAGGCTCCTCATTCATGATCCGCGCCGTGAGTGGCACCTCGGTGAAGACCGTCGGCTCGAAGAAGTTGCCCTGGTTGCCGATGCGCTGGCCGCCGGCGCGGAGGCTGGCGCCGCTCGACTCGGCATCGGCGGTCAGGGTCGCGATGGCGTCGACCCGCCGTCCATGGACCAGCGGTCCCATCTTGGTGTCCGGATCCAGCCCGTCGCCGACGTTGAGGGTCTTGGCGAAGTTGGTGAAGCCCTCGACGAAGCGGTCGAACACCGAATCGTGCACCAGGAAGCGCGTCGGCGAGACGCAGACCTGTCCGGCGTTGCGAAACTTCGACGGAGCAAGGACGGCGACCGCCTTCTCCACATCGGCGTCGCCGAACACGATCGCCGGAGCGTGGCCGCCGAGTTCCATGGTGGCCCGCTTCATGTGCTCGCCCGCCAGCGCGGCGAGCTTCTTGCCGACCACGGTCGAGCCGGTGAACGAGATCTTCCGGATCACCGGATGCGGAATCAGGTAGGACGAGATCGTCTCGGGATCGCCGTAGACCAGCGAGAGCGCGTCGCCCGGGATGCCGGCATCCAGGAAGGCGCGGACGAGGGCGGCACAACTCGCCGGCGTGTCCTCGGGGCCTTTCAGGATCACCGTGCAGCCGGTGCAGAGCGCCGCCGAGATCTTGCGGACCGCTTGGTTGATCGGGAAGTTCCAGGGGGTAAAGCAGGCGACCGGACCGACCGGCTCGCGGATCACCGCCTGCAGCACGCCGTCGGCCCGGCCTGGAATGACGCGGCCGTAGGCGCGCTTACCCTCCTCCGCGAACCAGTCGATGATGTCCGCCGCCGCCAGGGTCTCCATGCGCGACTCGGCGAGCGGCTTGCCCTGCTCCAGGGTCATCGTCCGGGCGATCTCGTCGACCCGCGCACGCATCAGGTCGGCGGCTTTGCGCATCACCTTGGCGCGCTCGAACGCCGCCACTTTCCGCCACGCCGGGAATGCGCGGGCGGCCGCCGCGAGGGCCTCGTCGAGATCGGCCTGCGTGGCGACGGCGCACTGGCCGATGGTCTCGCCGGTGGCCGGGTTGAGGACGCCAAGGGTTGCCCGGTCGGCGCCCGCGCGCCAGCGTCCCGCGATGTGAAGCTCGGTATCCGGATACATCGGCTGATTCCCGCTCGGCCGCACCATCGGCCGCGAGCGGAATGTGGCCATAGGGCGCGCCCCGACAATCCCCGGGACGGCATGGCTGGGCTCGCTTGTATTCAGGCAGCGGCGCGGGTGGGTTCGGGGACTTCCACCACCGTCGCCGCCCCATGGCGCGCGCGGAGCGTGCCACCCTTCGGCACGACCTTCCAGCCGTCGCGGCACCCGTCGATCGGCTCCGAGACGACCACGATGCCGCCCGGCCCCTCGCGGAAATACAGACTCGGTGGACGGCCGTCGCAGGCCCAGCGGTAGGCGGTGAGCGTCTCGCCGTCGGTCAGCAGCGCGGTGAAGCGCAGCGGCTCGCAGACGTTGGCGACCTCCATCAGCTCACGGATGGATCTCAGCGTCCGCGCCATGGCGCCGATCGGGTCCGTCTCGAGGCCGTTGGCCAGGGCCAGCAGGAAGATTGCCTCGGAATCGGTGCTGCCGCGGCGCTGGTCATAATACGCGTCCGGGATCAGCGCTTCGAGCCGGCGCTTGATCCGATGGTAGCCGCCGATCTGGCCGTTGTGCATGAACAGGTGCCGGCCGTGCACGAAGGGATGGCAGTTCGCCCGCGCGGTGGCCGTGCCAGTCGAGGCGCGGACATGCGCGAAGAAGGTCCGCGCCCGGACCTGCCCACAGAGGTTCACGAGGTTTTCATCCGACCACGCCGGAGAGATGTCGCGGTAGACACCGGGTTCTGGGCGCTCGGCGTACCAACCGATGCCGAAGCCGTCGCCGTTGGTTTCAGTCTTCCCCTCGTCGGCGTGCAGCGACTGGTGCACGAGCGAATGGGTCGGCGCGCAGACGAGGTCGGAGAGGAAGACCGGCTCACCGCTGTAGGCGAGGAAACGGCACATGTCGGACGTTGATCCTTCAGCTCTGATCCGCGTTGAAGCCGATGGGAGGTCCCACCGGGCCGGTTCCACCGCAGCAGCAGGTTAACAGTCGGTCCACTTCGGTGAACAGTTTCTTAACCGCGCGTGCGCTGCGCCAATTTCAGGCGTTTCGCTCGAAAGTGTCGCCGCATGGCTGCAGGGCAGGCATTCGTCGACCGAATCGCGCCGACTCTTGTGAGCCGGCTCCTGACAGGCCAGCATGGCCGAATCGGGGAATCAGAAGCCCGTTTATGGGACCGTGACCCGTCAAGGGGCAACGCACCGGCATCAGGAGACTCTTATGGATCGCGCAACGCCCGACAGTTCCAGCCCCGTCGCCCTCGTCGTCGAGGACGACGCGGCGGTACGCGATCTCGCGACCGCGGTGCTGGAAGAGACGGATCTCGGCGTGATCGCCTGTGAGAGTGCGGAGGCGGCCCTCTCGGTGCTGGAGCGGCCGGACGTCACCGTGGCGCTGCTCTTCGCCGACGTGCGCCTGCCCGGTGCCATGGACGGCATTTCCCTGGCCCAGGCGGTGGGACGTCGCTGGCCGGACGTGCGCGTGATCGTCACCTCCGGGGCGAGCCGCGACGCGCGCCTGCCCGATCAGGCGGTCTACATGCAGAAGCCGTGGCGGGCTCTGGACGTGCTGGTCCAGGCCGAGCGCGCGACGATCGCCGCCAAGGCGGCGTGATCCCGGTACCGGTTGTTCCCGTCAACTCCGCCGTCCTCGCGAGCGGAGCGAAGCAATCCAGCAGCGGCACATCTCCTCAGGTCGCGCTGCCCTGGGTCACTTCGCTGCGTTCGTGATGACGGAGAGGGACGCCTCAACCGTAGCGTTCAAACAATAAGTCCATGGCGCGGGCGCTCTGACCGCTCCGCTTCCGTCACGTCGCAAAGAAAAAGCCCGGCTGCTTGCACAGGCCGGGCTCCTTCAAGAGCGCGTGCGGTCAATCAGGCGGCGGGCGCCGGGCTCACCGGAACCTGACCCGAAGCGTTGCCGCCCTGCGCCTGCGCAGCCGTCGGGGACGGGAAGCCGGGGCGACGGCCGCCGGCGGGGAAACGGGGCTTCGGCTTCGGCGCGGCGATCAGACCCTCGCGGATCGCGGTCTTGCGGGCCTGCTTGCGGGCGCGGCGGACGGCCTCGGCCTTCTCGCGGGCCTTGCGCACGGACGGCTTCTCATAAGCCTTGCGCTGCTTCATCTCGCGGAAGATGCCTTCGCGCTGCATCTTCTTCTTGAGGACGCGGAGCGCTTGATCGACGTTGTTGTCGCGAACGAGTACCTGCAACGGACTTGATCCTCTGGACCTGGATTTCGGGGCTCGCGTAGCCCGCCGCCGATCTGGAAACCGGCAACGTCCCTCGCCCGGTTGCGCCCGGGAGGGACGGGAACGTCGGTTTCCGAATCGGCGTGGAGCCCACGCCTTGGCGGGGTCATTACACCAAGCGCGCACCAGTTCCAACCTGTCCGCGCGATCGAACTTCGGCTGCCGCGTGGTAGGTTGCTCGGATGAGACACGACGACTCGCAGCAATTCGCCAGCGACAACTATTCGGGCATCTGTCCCGAAGCCTGGGCGGCCATGGAGGCGGCCAATCGCGGCCACGCGCCGGCCTACGGCGAAGATCCCTGGACAGCCCGGGCCGCCGACGCGTTCCGCGCGCTGTTCGAGACCGAGTGCGAAGTGTTTTTCGCGTTCAACGGCACCGCCGCCAACGCCCTGGCACTGGCGGCCCTGTGCCAGTCCTACCACAGCGTGATCTGCGCCGATTCGGCCCATGTCGAGACCGACGAGTGCGGCGCGCCGGAATTCTTCTCCAACGGGTCCAAGCTGCTCACCGTCCGGACCGAGGGCGGCAAGCTGACGCCGGAGGCGATCCGCGGGCTCGCCCAGAACCGCAGCGACATTCACTTCCCCCGGCCGCGGGTCGTGACCGTCACGCAGCCGACCGAGACCGGTCAGGTCTACACCCTCGCCGAGCTGCGCGCGCTGTCGGCGACCTGCCGCGACCTCGGCCTCGCGCTCCACATGGACGGCTCGCGCTTCGCCAATGCCTGCGCGAGCCTGGGCTGCAGCCCGGCCGAGATGACGTGGCAATCGGGCGTGGACGTCCTGTGCTTCGGCGGCACCAAGAACGGCATGCATGCCGGCGAGGCGGTGGTGTTCTTCGATCCGAGGCTCGCGGAGGATTTCGGCTACCGGTGCAAGCAGGCCGGTCAGCTCGCCTCGAAGATGCGTTTTCTGGCGGCCCCCTGGGTCGGCATGTTGGAGAGCGGCGCGTGGCTGAGGAACGGGGCGCACGGCAACGCCTGCGCCCGGCGTTTCGCCGAATCCGTTGCCGGGCTGCCGGGGGTGCGGGCGCTGTTTCCCGTCGAGGCCAACGCGGTCTTCCTGACGCTGCCGGCCGCCACCATGGAGGGGCTGCGCGCCCGGGGCTGGCGGTTCTACACCTTCATCGGTGGCGGGGCGCGGTTCATGTTCGCCTGGGATGCGAAACCCGAGCGGGTGGACGAGCTGGTCCGGGACCTTGGTACGCTCTCCGCCGCGGCGGCGTGACCGGATCGGTCCTCTACAGCAGCGCCAGTTCCGCCGGGTCGGCACTCGGGAAGATCCGGCGCAGGCTCGCCTGATCGAGGCCGTAAAGGCGCCGGAACAGCCCGCCGAGGAGCGCTCGGTAGTCGGTGAGTACCGGATAGTCCCGGTTCTGGAACAGGTGCGCCTCGTCGGCCCGCACCTGCGGCCCCGCGATGCGGCCGCCGCGGACGCCGCCGCCGAGGATCCAGTAGACGCTGCCGTGGCCGTGATCCGTCCCGCGGTTGCCGTTCTCCCGGAACGTGCGGCCGAACTCGGACAGGACCACCACCACGGTGTCGGACCAGCCCGAGCCGATCTCCTCGACGAAGCCGGCAAGGCCGCGCCCGAGCTCGCCCAGCCGGTCGGCGAGGTAGCCGGTGCCGGCGCCCTGGTTCACGTGGGTGTCCCAGCCGCCGACATCCACGAAGCCGAGATTGAACGTGTCGCGCATCAGCCGGCCGATCCGCCGCGCCGACAGCTCGAAGCCCTTCGGCGAGACCGCGCCGCGATCCGCCTGCGCCGCGTGGTCGGAGATCGACTGGTAGACCGCGTCGCGGACCCGGAACCCCTCGGTCACCGCGGTGGCCAGCTTGGTGTCGCTGTACATGGCGGCGATGAGGCGTGCCTGCCGGTCGTCGATGCCGGGCTTGCCGACGCCGTTGATGGCGATGTTCGGCACCGTGTCGCCACCCCGGAAGATCAGGGGCATCTGGTCGGTGAAGGCGATCGGCCGGACGCGGGTCAGCTCGGCGGCGAGGCGTGCCATGAAGCCGGAATTGTAGTCGCGCGCGGCGCCGATCGTCTGGCCCATCTCGATCGTGTCCTGGGTCTCGAAATGGCTGCGGGTCAGATCGTCGGTGCCGGCGAAGGGCACGAAGGCCGCCTGACCTTTGGCGTAGAGCGGCAGGATCGTCTCGCGGAGCGCGGGGTGCAGGCTCCAGTCGGCGTCGAGCGACAGCCCCGCCTTCGGGTCGGATGCATCAGGCCTGGCAATCGCGAGGTTCGGTCGAGAGCGGTAGTAAAAGTCGCTGCCGGTGGGGATCACCACGTTGGCGGCGTCGTAGGCACCGCGCAGGAACACCACGAGCAGGCGGGCATCGGCCTTCGGGGCCGCCCAGACGCGCCCGGCCACGGTGGACAGGCCGAACGCCGCCGAGGCGCGGATCAGATCGCGACGGTTCATCGCATGAACTCCGGCGAGGCGAGGTAGAGGGTGTTCCAGTCCTGGGGCGACATCGCCTGGGCGAGGGCCGCCCGCGTCGACGCGGAGAGCGTGCCCGACAGGGTCGAGAAGAAGAGCCCGTTGGCCAGAACGGGAAAGGCCGGCTGGTCGGTCTGGTCGGGGCCCGGTGGTCTGAACAGGCCGGCCGGGCCGGATCCGATCTGCCGCGCGATCTCGAACCGCGTCGCGAGCTGACCCGGGCCGCTCCAGGCCGCGGCGTCGAGGGGATAGCCGTCCGGCGTCGAGCGGTTGAACAGGCCCTCGCCGAGCCGGTTCAGCCAGCCGAGCACCGGACCGGCGTTGAGGATCACGCGCGTGTCGTAGGCCATGCGCAGGGCCGAGAAGACGTAGCGGACCGGATCCTTGAAGGTGCCGCGCTCGGCCGCGAAGGCCGGCTCGTGCGCCAGCGCCTCCATCACGGCGGCGATATCGCCGTCCGTGCGGGTGAAGACGGCGGCGAGCCGGGCAACCAGCGCGTCGTCCGGCGCCTGCCCGAGGAAATAGGTGGCGAGCGCTCGGGACACGTTCGCCGCGGTGGCGGGATGGCGGGCGATCAGGTCCAGAGCCTGCTCGACCTCCGCCCAGCCGCGGCCCGCGACGTGCGCGCCCAGGAAGTCCTTGTCGCCGTAATCGTGCCGGTTCGGGTTGAACACGAACAGGCCGTCGCGGCGGAAGTCGGCGGCGTGCTCGGGCCGGAGCTTCGGATCTTCCGTCTTCAGGTCGATGCCGACCCCGGTGAGGATCCGCGCCAATGCCTCCACGTCGGCCTGGCTGTAGCCGGAGCCGACACCCATCGTGTGCAACTCCATGATCTCGCGGGCGTAGTTCTCGTTGATTCGGCCGGCGGCGTTGTCGGCGTTGTCGAGGTAGCGCAGCATCGCCGGATGGCGCAGGCTCGCCATCAGCAGATCGCGGAAGCGCCCGAGCGCGTGGGGGCGGATCGCCGTGTCGAGATAGTCGCCCACCGCCGCCCGCAGGGTCGCCTTGCCCTGGTGCACGTTGAACCGGTTGAACCAGAACCACGTCAGCCGTTCGCGCACTTGGTCCGGGCTATAGAGGGCGCGCAGCACCCAGGAGGACGCGGCGTTCCGCGCCGCCGTATTGAGTGCCGCCTGAAAGGCCTGCTGCCCGGCCTTCCTGGCCTCGGGATCCTGGATGTCCCTGAACGCCTTCGCCTGCCCGTCGAGCGCCTGGGCCCGCTCGAACAGGCTGCCCGGCGGGGTCAGCGCGTCGATGGCGGCCTGCGCGTCGGGGGGCAGCCGCGTTTCGGCGGGGGGATGGAGCTGCGCGTGCAGCCAGCGCACCCGTCCCTCGGCTTCCAACTGCGTGAAGGCCGAGGGTGTGGCGCCCCAGGTCAGGGCATCGAGGAAGGCGGCATCTGCGGCCGCGGTCGGGGCCGGCACGCCGCCCGCCATGGGGCCGGGCCCCGCCGCGGACACCAACAAGGCGGCGATGAGAAGTGAGCGTCTTGCGGCGCGCGACATGGCAGCCTCGCGGAGCGTGGATCGGCGTACCGAGCCTGTTGCCGGACCCCTGTACGGTCCCTGAAGGGACGCCGCGATGAGCGCCGTGTCTTTGCCAATATCGGGGCGTGCCGCTACACGATCCCGAGACCGCGCCCCGGGCGCGCCATCACGTTCCGCCGACCCAGAGCGTTCGCTCCATGCTGATGCAGACCAAGACCGAGGCGAGGCCGGCCGATCCGGTATCGCGGCGGCGCACCTTCGCGATCATCTCCCACCCGGACGCGGGCAAGACCACGCTCACCGAGAAGCTCCTGCTGTTCGGGGGCGCGATCCAGCTCGCCGGCGAGGTCAAGGCCAAGCGCAACCGGGTCTCGACCCGCTCCGACTGGATGGGAATCGAGAAAGAGCGCGGGATCTCGGTGGTCACCTCGGTGATGACCTTCGAGTATGGCGATTGCGTCTTCAACCTGCTCGACACGCCGGGCCACGAGGACTTCTCGGAGGACACCTACCGGACGCTGACCGCGGTCGATTCGGCCGTCATGGTGATCGACGCCGCGAAAGGCATCGAGGCGCGCACGCGCAAGCTGTTCGAGGTCTGCCGTCTGCGCGACATCCCGATCGTCACCTTCGTCAACAAGCTCGACCGCGAGGCCCGCGACCCGTTCGAACTCCTCGACGAGATCGAGAAGACGCTGGCGCTCGACGTCGCCCCGGTCACGTGGCCGATCGGCACGGGCCGCAACTTCTCCGGGACCTACGAGCTCGGCGGCAAGCGCGTCCGCCGTCTCGACGCCGCCGAGGATGCCGGGATGGTGGCGGTTTCGGGCCCCGACGATCCGCTCTTCGACGAGCTCCTCACCGAGGACGGGGCCGCGGATGCGTGGCGCGAGGAGGTGGAACTCGCCGAGGGCGGCCTGAAGCCCTTCGACCTCGATGCGTTCCGCGAGGGCCACCTGACGCCGGTCTTCTTCGGTTCGGCGCTGCGCAATTTCGGCGTGCGCGACCTGATCGACGGCCTCGCCCAGGTTGCGCCCCCGCCCCGGGGCCAGGACGCCGACAAGCGACTCGTGGAGCCCACCGAGCCGCGCATGACCGGCTTCGTGTTCAAGATCCAGGCGAATATGGACCCGAACCACCGGGATCGCATCGCCTTCATGCGGGTCTGCTCGGGCAAGCTCAACCGGGGCATGAAGGCCCGGCTGGTGCGCACCGGCAAGCCGATCTCGCTCTCGGCGCCGCAATTCTTCTTCGCCCAGGATCGCGCCATCGCCGATGAGGCTTATGCGGGCGACGTGGTCGGCATTCCAAATCACGGGACGCTCCGGATCGGCGACACCCTCACGGAGGGAGAGGATCTGCTGTTCCGCGGCGTGCCGAGCTTCGCCCCGGAGATCCTGCGCCGGATCAAGCTCACCGACGCCATGAAGGCCAAGAAGCTGCGCGAGGCGCTCCAGCAGATGGGCGAGGAGGGCGTGGTCCAGGTGTTCGTGCCGCAGGACGGCAGCCAGGCGATCGTCGGCGTGGTCGGCGCGCTCCAGCTGGACGTGCTCAAGGAACGGCTCCAGGCCGAGTACGGCCTGCCGGTGGATTACGAGACCTCGCGGTTCTCGGTCTGCCGCTGGGTGTCCTCAGACTCCGATGTGGAGCTCGACAAGTTCATCGACTCGCACGGCTCGGCCATGGCCAAGGATCTCGACGGCGCGCCGGTCTTCATGGCGACGACGGCCTTCTCGCTGCGCTACGAGGAGGAGCGTTACCCGGCCGTGCGCTTCACCGACGTGAAGGATTATCAGAAGCGGGCGGGGTGAGGCCGTTTGGGACAGCCCATCCAATCCTTCACCTCATCCTGAGGTGCCCGCGTCAGCGGGCCTCGAAGGAGCCCTCCAGCCAGGCGCGCGATCCCTGGAGGGCCCCTTCGAGGCCTGCGCTGCGCTCCGGCACCTCAGGATGAGTGGAGGGTCGGAAACAACGAATCGCGGCGTTTTCCTCAGAACTTCCCGAGCATCGGAAACTCCACGCTCAGGCTCGACTCGGCGGCCATCGGCGCCTCGCGCTTGCGCGGCTTGCGGTTGAGCACCTGCTTCAGCTTGGTCTTCAGAACCGCCATGTCGAACGGCTTGAGGATGAAGGCGTCCGCCCCCGCCTGATGGGCGAGGTTGATGTCCTCGAAGTCGAAGGACGACTCGGTCAGCATGAAGGGCGTGTTCATCAGCACGTCGTCGGCGCGGATTTCACGGAGCAGGCTGAGGCCGTCCATCGGCTCCATGTCGAGATCCGAGATCACCAGGGCGTAGCGGCGTTGCCGCAGCCGCTCCAGCGCCTCGGTGGCGCTCGTCACGCCCTCGACGTCCGGAAACCCGATGCGGGTCATCAGCATGACGATCAGGCGGAGGAGCTTCTCCTGGTCGTCGACGATGAGGATCGGATTCGAATCGCTCTCGGACATCGCTCGGCTCAGACGAAGAGGTGGTCGATGCCCTGGCGGGACATCGTGTCGGACTGGAGGGCGAGGCACAGGGCGTGGATCGACGAGGCCTTCGGCGTCCCACGCTGGAGCATCGGCAGCAGGTTTGCCTTGGCGAACAGCGTGTCGTTGCCGGCGGTCCGCTGGGCGCTCTTGAACGAGTGGACGAACTCCCGCTTGTTGATCTCGCGCCACTCGCTGATCTGAACGTCCCGGTGGCGGCTGTCGGCGCTGACCCGGTCGAAGGTCTCATGGACCGACGAGCGCTCGCCCTCGATCACCTGGCAGGCGAAGTTGCCCTCGATCACCAGGAAGCTCGTGATCACCGCGAACTCGTTCTTCTTCTGCGCGATCCGGCCGATCTCGCCGATCTGCTCGGACCGCTTGGCCGCGTCCGACGACAGGTTGAGGCGCGAGAAGTAGATGATGTGGACGAGGCTCGTCCGTTTCGCCCGCATGATCCCGAGACCCGAAACCCGTCCACCGATTTCCGGCCGGACGCGCCGCGCCCGATCCTAGTCCGCGCCCAAGTCTCGCGCGTCCCGGATAACACCCCGTAAACAGCGTCAGGCGGCGCGGGACGGGGCGGCTCCGGATCGAGCCGCCCCGCCCGGCAGGATCTGCCGGGTCGGCACGCGGGACCGGTCAAGGCTGCCGGGTCGCGGACCGATGAAACCTGATTCCTCAGATGTTTAGCCGTGGCACGGCGGTTGCCACCGCTGGAGCCTGCGGGCCCTCTCGGCACGCATGGGGATTGCGTACCATGGATCTCTTCACCGCTCTCCAGACCTCGGTCTCCGGACTTCAGGCGCAGTCCTACGCCATCAGCAACATCTCCGGGAACATCGCGAACTCGCAGACGACCGGCTACAAGCGGGTCGACACCAGCTTCGTCGACATGATGTCCGAGACCACGCCCAAGCGCGAGGTCGCCGGCTCGGTGCTGGCCCAGTCGCAACTGACCAATACGATCGCCGGCAACGTCGTCGCGTCGAGCGTGCCGACCAACATGTCGATCAGCGGGACGGGTTTCTTCACGGTGGTGCAGAAGACCGGTGACGCGAATGGGGCGGCGACTTTCAGCGGCACCAACGCCTACACGCGCCGGGGCGACTTCGCCCCGACGGCGGAGGGCTACCTGATGAACGGAGCGGGCGGTTACCTGACCGGCAACAACCTCGACCCGCTCACCGGCCAGGTCACCAGTTCGGGGCCGATCGTCATCGGCAACCCGACGCTCCCCGCCCAGCCGACCACCACGATCACGTACTCTGCCAACCTTCCGGCGACGCCGACCACGAGCGCATCGACAACGCCGCCGAACAGCATCGCCGGGCCTTCGATCACGGCTTACACGGCGAGCGGAGCGCCAGTGGCGATCAACACGCGCTGGACGCAGGTTTCGACCAGCGCGACCGGTGCGACCTGGAAGCTGTCCTACGACAGCGGCACGACGGGCAACCCGACCTGGACGGACGTGCCGACGCAGTTCACGTTCGATGCGACCGGCAAGCTCACGGCCCCGGCGGCGACCGGCACGCCGCCCTCCACCACCGTGGATCTCAGCGGCGATACGTTCTCCGGCTACACCTTCACGAACCTGAAGTTGGACATCTCCGGCGGCCTGACCCAGTACGCCGATTCGAGCGGTGCGGTGACCACCAGCGCGCTGAGCCAGGACGGCGCCACGTCGGGCACGCTGACGAGCGTCGCGGTGGGTACGGACGGCAAGATCAACGGCACGTTCTCGAACGGAGCCGTGAAGGCGCTGGCCACGGTGGGGATCGCGCAGTTCGCCAACCCGGACGGACTGAAGGCGGATTCGAAAGGCAACTACCTGCAGACGGCCGACTCGGGTCCCCCACTGGCCGGCCTGGACGGAAGCACGATCACGGGTGCGAGCAACGAGCAGTCGAATACCGACATTGCCACCGAGTTCTCTAAGATGATCGTAACGCAGCAGGCCTACTCTGCGAACACGCGCGTCATGTCGACGGCCCAGACGATGATGTCGGACCTCCTGAACGTGATCCGCTGAGTGAGGCTGCGTACCCGGACGCGGAGGTCGTGAGATGTCGCTGAACGCGCTTTCCACCGCGACCGCGGGGCTTGCCGCCACGCAGGCGGCCATCAACATCGTCTCGCAGAACGTCGCCAATGCCGGCACGGCGGGCTACGTCAAGCGGACGATCACACCTGTCGCCGTCGGACCCAACAATTCGGGCGTCGCCACCGGTACGATCACCCGCAGCTTCGACGCGGCGGCCCTGAGACAACTCCGACTGGAGACATCGGGGGCCGCCTATACCAGCACGAAGGCGGGGATCATCGGCCAGCTCGACGCCCTGTATGGCACCCCCGGAACGTCGACGTCGCTCGACGGCACGCTGAACACCTTCACCGAATCCCTCCAGGAACTCGCCGCCAACCCGACTTCGGCAGCGGCGCGCACGACGGTCCTGGGCAATGCCTCGGCGCTGGCGAGCCAGATCAACAGCGCCGCCAGCACGGTGCAGAACCTGCGCACCGGCATCGAGTCGCAGCTCGGGGCCGACACGAGCGCGGCGAGCGCGCTGCTCTCCAGCATCGCGAGCCTCAACGGCAAGATCCAGAACACCTCCGACGACAGCTCCCTGGCCGACTTCCAGGACCAGCGCGATCAGGCGATCAACAGCCTGTCGAGCTACATGGACGTGAAGACGGTCACGCAGAGCGACGGGACGGTCTCGGTCATGACCCAGTCGGGTGCGACGCTGGTCGACCGCACCAACGCGGCGACGCTCTCCTTCGACGGCCGCGGTACCCTCAACGCCAGCTCGACCTACTCCACCGATCCGACCCAGCGCACGGTCGGCACCGTCACCGCAACGCTGGCGGGGGGCGGCAAGGTCGACCTCGGCGAGCCGGGCGTGCTGCGCTCCGGGAGCCTCGCGGCCGCGTTCGAGCTGCGCGACCAGACCCTGCCGCAGGCCCAGCGCCAGCTCGACGACCTGGCGGCGGGCCTGGCCACGGCCTTGACCAACACGAGGACGACCGGCTCCCTCAGCGGCGGCGCCACCACGATCAGCGTCGGGAGCATGCAGCCCGGCAACACGCTCACCTTCCCGGTCACCGACAATTCCGGGACGGTGCGCAACGTGACCCTGGTGGCGTCGGCGACGTCGAGCGGCACGATCGTCCCCGCCGGGCAGACCAGCGACGCCAACGGCCTGACGCTGACCTTCAACGCGAGCGGCGGACCCGGCAGCTACGTGAGCGCGATCCAGGCGGCCTTCACCGCCTTCGGCGCCAATCCGGCTTCCGCCAGCTACAACCTTCCGACCCTCGGCGTCAGCGGCACCGCCACCGGCTCGAGCGCGACCCTGACCCTCACGGCGGGCGGCAACGTCGCCGCCGCGGCCACCGCCAGCGTCTCGGCGGTCACCGCCTCCGACCTGAACACCGGGAATCCCTCCCTCACCCTGTTCGTCGACGGCAACAGCAACACCCTCTTCACGGGATCCTTCGATACCGGATCTCAGCTCACCGGCTTCGCCCAGCGCATCAGCGTCAACAGCAACGTCGCGGCCAACCCGTCCGCGCTGACGACAACGAGCGCGACGGACACGAGCACGTCCGGCGCGCGGGCGCAGAAGCTGTTCGCCGCGCTGACCTCGACGCAGCAGACCTTCTCGTCGTCGAGCGGCATCGGCGGCGTCTCGGCGCCCTACAGCAACACGGTGATCGGCTTCGCGCAGGACATCATCGCCGCGCAGGGGGCCGCCGCGGCCAGCGCCGCGTCCCTCGACGACACTCAGCAGACCGCCCTGTCCACCGCGCAGAGCCGGTTCGCCGCGGGGGCCGGCGTCAGCGTCGACCAGGAGATGTCGAACCTGATCGCCCTGCAGAACGCCTACGGCGCCAACGCCCGGGTGCTGAGTGCGGCCCGCGATATGCTCAACCAGCTGCTGCAGATCTGATCATGACCACGATCACGCCCTTCGCGGCCGGCTCCTACCTGACGAACCGGACCGCCTCGCAGCTCTCGACGCTGAAGAACCAGCTCAACGACCTGTCGAACCAGATCTCGAGCGGCCTGGTCTCGCAGACCTACGGCGGCCTCGGATCCGGCCGGTCCACGGCGCTCGGGGCGCAGGCGACCCTGAGCGCGCTCACCGGCTACGCGTCGGCCATCACCGCTGGCCAGACCCGGACGAACCTCGCCGTCACCAGCCTGACCCAGGTCGTGACCTTGGCCACAAGCGCCAGCGCGACGCTGAACAACGGCCTCCAGAGCGTGGCGGCGAGTTCCGTCGCCGGCCGGTCGACCGCGCTCGGCAACCTGCAGTCGGCGTTCGACGCCCTCAACCAGTCGGCGGCCGGCAATTACCTGTTCGGCGGCAGCGACACCACGACCCAGCCGGTGGCCGACACGGACGCGATCCTGAACGGGGTCACGAACAGCGACGGCTCGCAGAAGGCGGGCCTGACGCAGATGATCGCCGAGCAGGTCGGCGCGGATCAGGGACCCGGCAAGAACGGCTGGCTGTCCGTGGCCCAGTCGAGCACGCCGCCGACGCAGGTCTCGATCACCGAGCCGAGCGACGACAACGTCCGCGCGAATTTCGGCTTCTCCCTCGCCGGCAAGCCGACCTCGACCACATCGGCGATCCAGGCGACCTACACGGCCGGCACGGCGACTTCCGCGGGCTCCCTGCAACTGAACGTCGCCGCGCAGCCCGCCGTCGGGGACAGCATCACCGTCACGCTGAAGATGCACGACGGCACCTCCACGACGATGACGCTCACGGCCGTCGCCGCCGGTACGACGCCGGCCAATTCCGCCACGACCTTCGCGCTCGGCGCCAACGGCGACACCACGGCCACGGCCGCCAACCTCAGCGCGGCGCTCACCGGCGCCGTCGGGGCGGCCGCCACCGGACCGCTGACGGCAACCTCGGCCGCGACGGCCGCGTCGCACTTCTTCACGGGCTCGGTGAAGGGCGGCCCGAACGGGACCGGCGTGATGCCCCAGCGCGTCCTGTTCGATACCAGCACCGGCACTCCGGGCACCCCGATCGGCTACCGGTCTGCGACACCCCAGGACACCGTGCTCTGGTACCAGGGCGAGAACACCTACACGTCGGGGGGGACGCAGACGCCCGCGCTCGACACGCAATCGGTCCAGGTCAGCGCGACATCCAGCATCGGTACCGGTGCCCGCGCCATCGATCCCGCGGTCCAGAACGTGCTCGCCGGCCTCGCCACGATGGCCTTCGGTCTGCCCACATCCAGCAGCACGAGCCCCAACGCCACATACCAGGCGGTGATCGATGCGGCCGGCCCGCTCCTCGCCTCCGCCAACGGCAGCACGGGCGTTCAGGACACGGTCACCCAGCTCTCCCTGGCCTCGGCGCGCCTGACGAATGCCGGCACGACCAACAAGGCCATTCAGAACACCGTGCAGAACACCCTCGACGGTATCGAGCAGGCGCCCACCGAGGAGGTCGTGGCCAAGCTGCTCGACGTTCAGAATCGACTCCAGGCGAGCTACCAAGTCACCGCCACGCTCTCCAAGCTGTCGCTGGTCAACTACATCAGCTGACGCCGGATCGGGGACTGCCGGCGCGGCGGCGAACTTCATGGCCGCGCGTTTGTAGTGAACCGGATCTTAATCGGACGCCGCGAACATAGTCTTGCCGCTTTCCCGCAGTGAACCGCGGTCCGCGGGCGCGCCGTCGCGCCGTGGTTCATCCGAGGAGAGGTCCGCATGTCGCTGTCCGAACCCGTGGAACTCGTCCGCCGCCTCGGAGCCACCCCGCGGATCGGCGCGATCGTCATGGCCGAGCAGGCGGTGGACTCCTACTGCGCCGGCTACGCGCATCCCGACGACCGTGCCATCGCCCTCGACGTTCTGTTGCGCGACTTGGCGCGGCTGCGCATGCAGGTGCCGAGTCTCGACGCGTTCATCGGCGAGGTCGAGAGCTATATCGACCTGCTGCACCGGGACCTCGCGCGCCGGGCCGCCTGAGATGCCGCTATCGGCTGCGGCGCTCGCCGGCGCGGTGCTGTTTCTCGCGACCCCGGTCCTGGCTCTCGATCTGCGGACGATGCCGGTGACGCCCGGGCCTGTGCCATGTCCCACCAAGGGACCGGGCTTCGTCCGCATGCCAGGCTTGGACGGGTGCATCCGAATCTCCGGCCGCGTCGCCGCCGGGATGGACGCGCGTGCCGGCCACGGCGTCGCGGCGGCGCCGACCGTTGCCGGCCGCGTCGCCATCGACAGCCGCGCCGACACGGATCTCGGTGAGGTGCGGACCTACGTGCGCATCGGTAGCGGTCGCCGCTGAGGCGGCTTCATGTCCGCGTCGTCACGCGCTCCTGCGCCGTACCGCCATTCTCGTCGGCAAACGCGCTTCGGGCCGGCCTCGATGGAAGGGCACAGATCCGGACGACGCCGCCCGCCCCGAGACAGCTGCGACGCAGAGGGGTGGGGGGCCTCGGCCCTCCCGGCATGAGCGGAGCGGACGATCCCGTCGCAACCCGATCACGAATGCCGCTAGAGGCTCCGCGACAGCACCAGCGGACCGCTGCGCACGCCGCGGCCGTAGGGGGAGGGAGCCGGGGTTTGCCGGCCGTAGCCCGCCGGCATCTGCGCCCGGGCAATCTCGTCGGCCAAAGACTTGATCAGCCCTTCCGAGACCGCGCGGGCGCTGTCCAGGACCGTCTGGTTCGCCTCGACCGCCGCCGTGAAGCGGCGGTGCGCCGCCCGAAGGGTCTCCACCCCCTCCGGATGGAAGCGCTTCAACGCCACCGCATTCGCCTTGGCGACTTCCAGGCCCTGCATGTAGGCGGCGGCCAGCGCCGCCTTGGGCTCGGCCGCCGCGACGCCCTCCCGCAGCCGGCCGGCGCGGACATGGGCGGCCTCGTCGGCGAGCACCGCCTCCAGGGCGGCCATGTTGCCGAGCACGCCCGCGACGAGCGCCTCCGCGGTCACGCGGTCCGCCACGCGCAACGGTTCAGCCCTTTGCACCGGTCGCTCCATCGATCGGGGTCCCCTGCATCTTCATGATCTCACGGAACACCGAGTCGGCGATGCCGACGCCTCCGCTCTTCACGATCTGTCCCGCATATTCCTTGGTCAGCATCGAGCGGTAGACACCGCCGCCCATCCCGTTCTCGCCGAGCGGGCCCTCGGTGCCCTCCGACTGGGTCAACCGTTCGAGGCTCGACTCCAGGAACATCGACTCGAATTCAGTCGCCGTCTTGCGCGCCTTGGTCTCGGCGTCGGCCCTGGTGCCGATGCCGGCGGCGCCCGCGTTGGCGACGTTGGCCGCGATGGTGGCGAGTTGCAGCATGGTCCGTCCCTCCGCGTCCCCGCGTTCACATCAGCTCGATGTCGGCCTGGAGTGCGCCCGCCGTCTTGATCGCCTGCAGGATCGAGATCAGGTCGCGCGGGCCGACGCCCAGGGCGTTGAGTCCGTCCACCAGCTCGCGCAGGCTCACGCCCTCCTTGACCAGGGCCAGCTTGTTGCCGTCGCCGGTATCGACCTTCAGGCCGGTGCGGGGCACCACCACGGTGCGGCCGTTCGACAGCGGCGCCGGCTGGCTCACCTGCGGTTGCTCGGTGATGGTGACGGTGAGGTTGCCCTGCGCGATCGCCACCGTGGAGACCCGCACGTCCCGGCCCATAACGATGATGCCGGAGCGCTCGTCGACCACTACGCGGGCGGTCTGGTCCGGCTCGACCTTCAGCTGCTCCACCTCGGTGATCAGGCGGATCATATTGCCGTTGTAGCGGGCCGGAATCTGAATCGTGACGGTGGCCGGGTCGGTGGGCTCGGCGGTGTCGGCGCCCATGAAGTCGTTGATCGCCGCGGCGATCCGCTTCGAGGTGGTGAAGTCTGGGTTGCGCAGGGACAGGCGCAGCGAGCGCGCGTCGTTCAGCTTGAAGGCGATCTCGCGCTCGATGTTGGCGCCGTTGGAGATCCGGCCGTTGGTCGGCACGCCGCGGGTGATCTTGGCGGCGTCGCCTTCCGCCGAGAAGCCCGCGATGGCCACCGAACCCTGCGCGAGGGCGTAGACCTCGCCGTCGGCGCCGAGCAGCGGCGTCACCAGCAGCGTGCCCCCCTGGAGCGACTTGGCATCGCCCAGCGACGAGACCGTCACGTCCATCCGGGTGCCCTGGGCGGCGAAGGGGGGCAGGTTGGCCGTGACCATCACGGCGGCGAGGTTCTGCGTGCGCATGGTGGCGCCGCGCGTGTTGACCCCGAGCCGCTCCAGCATCGCCTGAAGCGACTGCTTGGTGAACGGGATGTTGTTCAGCGTGTCGCCGGTGCCGTTGAGGCCGACCACGATGCCGTAGCCCACGAGCTGGTTCTGGCGCACGCCCTCGATGGAGGCGAGATCCTTCACCCGCGACAGGGCGCAGGCCGGGCCGGACAGCGCAACGAGCAGCAGCGCGCCGGCGAGGGCGCCGAGCAGGGACTGGAGGACGGGAAACGCGGGACTCGGGCGCATGCCGGGGTTTCGAGCGTGAATGGACCTGCCGTGCTCCTGCCAGGGCCGTGCCAGCCGGGCCCGTTGTACAAGGTCCTCATGGGGCTGAGTTTTCTGCGATCGGCCCACGGGGCTGCGACCGGGGGAGCTGGCACCGAAGCTGCCGACCCGGCAGCTTCTGCCGCCCCGTTTACCGCCGCTTAACCGTACGGGCGGAATTTCCGGTTCTGCGCGACGGCGCTTGGAGCAACGCGAACGGGATCATGCGCGTCGAGACTCGCCAGCCGATTCAGAACGCGGGTGGCGTCGCGACCACGCGGCGGACCGAGGGCGGCGCCAGCTTCAGCCTCGGTGCAGCTCCGGCTTCCGCTTCGGGCGCCGGTGCCCCCGCGGCCGCCGCGACGCTCGCGGGCCTCGACGCTGTCCTGCTGCTGCAGGCCGAGAGTGAGACGCCACAGGAGCGCCGCCGCCGCTCGGCCAAGCGCGGTCAGGATCTCTTGGACGGACTCGATCGGTTGAAGGCCGCGATGCTCGGTGGCCGGGTCGCGACCCACGAACTCCGCACCATCGCGGGCCGGCTGGCGGAGCGGTCCGGCGCTTCGGGGGATCCGCGGCTCGACGGGCTCATGGCCGAGATCGAGCTTCGGGCGGCGGTCGAGCTGGCCAAGCTGGAGATGGCGCGCAAGGCCTGACCGCCCTTCCGCACCCGTCCTTGCGAGGGCAGCGAAGCAATTCAGGAACCGCTCCACGCGCAGACGGCCCGATGCGCGATTGACGGGTCGCCCGCTACACCACCCGCCGCTTCGGCCCGACGGGCAGCATCTGCGGCTCGCCCGGTCCGGTCTCGACGCCGAGATCCGGCACCGCGATGATCGGTGCGCCGCGCAGGTCCTTGCGGCTGACGATGGCCCCGCGCTCCTCCAGATAGGCCAGCATCCGCCGCGCCCGCCCACCCGAGCTGGTGCCGTAGGCCTCGGCCAGCATGGCGTCTGTGGGGCAGGGGGCCCCCTCGATCGCCGCCCGGGCCACCACCAGGAACAGCCCGGCGAGGTCGTCCGGCAGGCCGGCGGCGATCGTTTGCGCCTGCTCCCAGCCCGAATTGTCGGCGACCGCCCCGCCGGCCTCCGCGCGCGCGACCGCGAGCCGACGCTTGAATTCCGGCAGGCCCATCGTGTCGCCGCGCAGGCGCCGGATGCGGCAGCGGACGGTGAAATCCTGATAGAGGGTCGCCGGGGTGCAGGCGGCCGCGTCGGCGTCGGCCAGCACCGAGGCGAGCACTTCGGCGAGCGCCGCCTCGCGGGCCTCCGGATCCATCGGCTCCTCCTCCGCCTCCTCGGCGGAGGCCGGCGGCCGGTAGTTCGCCAACTGCACCAGCACATCGGGCGCCGGTGTCGGGCGCGGCTTCGGACGCGGCGCCAGTGGCGCGACGATCTCCGCAGGGCTCGCCGTGAGGATCAGCGCACGGGCGTCCTCGGTGGTCTCGGGCAGCGGAACCAGCACCGGCGAGGAACTCCGGCTGACGGTCGCGGTCGGCCCGACCGCGATGGTGAGCGGGCGTCGTGTCAGGGCCGGTCCGAGCGCCACGAAATGTCCGCGCGGCAGGTCGCGAAACGTCTCGGCCTGGCGGCGCTCCAGGCCGAGAAGATCGGCGGCGCGGGCCATGTCGATGTCGAGGAAGGTCCGGCCCATCAGGAAGTTCGAGGCCTCGGCCGCGACGTTCTTGGCGAGCTTGGCGAGCCGCTGCGTGGCGATGATGCCGGCGAGCCCGCGCTTGCGCCCGCGGCACATCAGGTTTGTCATGGCGCCGAGCGACAGGCGGCGCGCTTCGTCCGAGACCTCGCCGGCGGCTGCCGGGGCGAAGAGCTGCGCTTCGTCGACCGCCACCAGCATCGGGTACCAATGGTCGCGGTCGGCGTCGAACAGCCCGCCCAGGAAGGCGGCGGCGGCGCGCATCTGCCCGTCGGCGTCGAGGTTCTCCAGGGACAGCACCACCGACACCCGGTGGGTGCGGACCCGGGCGGCGATGCGCTGCAGGGCGACGTCGTCGCCGTCCGCCTCCACCACCACGTGGCCGTAGCGGTCCGCGAGGCTGGCGAAGTCACCCTCGGGGTCGATGATCGCCTGCTGCACGAGGCCGGCGCTCTGCTCCAGCAGCCGCCGCAGCAGGTGCGACTTCCCGGAGCCCGAATTGCCCTGGACCAGGAGGCGCGTGGCCAGCAGTTCGGTGAGGTCGAGGAGCGCGGGGCGCTCGCCGGTCAGGCCGAGATCGATGTCGGAACGCATGGCGCCTCATAGCACGGCCGCGCGTGTCCGGGGGGCCTGCGGCGGCGCTGTCCACGCTTCTGGACAGGTCTGCCGCGCCGCGGCCGCCCTGGACCGCGGGGCCGCCACCCTGTAGGGCGACGCCCCTCCCATGGACATCCGGACCCACCCCACGATGGCGGCCTGCGGCCTCGATTTCGGCACGTCGAATACGACCCTCGGCGTTGCCGGCCCGGACGGGCCGATCCTGCTGCCCCTGGAAGGCGCGCATCGGACGATCCCCAGCGCGATCTTCTTCGAGCTCGGCCGGGAGCCGATGATCGGGCGCGCGGCGACAGCCGCCTATGTCGAGGGGCGGTCGGGCCGGCTGATGCGCGGTCTGAAATCCGTGCTGGGTACGCCTCTGATGGACGAGGCGACCCCGGTCGGCCGACAGCGCCTGCGCCTGCGCGACATCATCGCCCGCTACCTCGCGGCCGTGAAGGACCGGGCCGAGGCAGCGCACGGCCACAGCCTCGACAGCGTGGTCCACGGCCGCCCGGTGCACTTCGTCGACGGCGACGCGGAGGCGGACCGCCGCGCCGAGGACACGCTCCGCGCCATCGCCCGCGACGTCGGCTTCCGCGAGGTCTCGTTCCAGTACGAGCCGATCGCCGCGGCCCTCGACTACGAGCGGCAGGTCCGGTCGGAGGAGATCGCGCTGGTTGCCGACATCGGCGGCGGCACGTCGGATTTTTCCATCGTGCGCCTGTCGCCCGAGCGGAGGGGGCAGCCGGACCGGGCCGGCGACATCCTGGCCAACGACGGCGTGCGCATCGGCGGCACCGACTTCGACCGGCAGCTCAGCCTCGGCACGGTGATGCCGCTCCTGGGGCTCGGCAGTCCGATGCGCCGGGGCGACCTCGCCGTCCCGAACGCCTACTATCACGACCTCGCCACGTGGTCGGCGATCAACCGCCTCTACAACCCGAAGACCCTGCGCGAGATCGACGAGGTGATCCGCGACTGCGCCCGGCCGGATCTCGTCGGCCGGCTGCACGCGGCGATCGAGGGCGAGCGCGGCCACGCCCTGGCCGGAGCGGTTGAGGGCGCCAAGATCGCGGCCTCGGAGGCCGGCGCGACGGCGCTGGATCTCGGCTTCGTGGAGCGCGGGCTGGCGGCGCAGGTCGATCGCGCGTCGCTCTCGGACCAGACCGGCGGCCTCGCCCGTGCGGTGGCGGCCCGGATCGACCGCTGCCTCGCCCAGGCGGAACTGGCGCCGGAGCGGATCGACGCCCTGTTCCTCACCGGAGGCTCCACCGGCCTGCCGCACCTGCGCACCGCGCTGACCGCGGCGCTGCCCGCCGCGCGGGTCGTGGAAGGCGACACGTTCGGTTCGGTGGGGCTCGGCCTGACTATCGAGGCGGCCCGGCGCGGGGCGTGACCTCCGTCCTTGCGAGCGCAGCGAAGCAATCCAGATTGGCGCCGCACTCACCGATGTCGCGCTGCCCTCCCTCGCCTCGCTGCGCTCATGCCGGCGAAGAAGTCGGCCATGTCCAGGGATTGACGATCCTCACACCGGTCGGGACGAAATCGGCAGTATTGCGGGTAACCACCGTCATCGCGTGGACGAGTGCGGTCGCCGCGAGCAGGGCATCCCGCTCGGGCCGTGGGTCCGGGACGTGCAGGCCTGCGCAACGCAGGGCGACCGCCGTGTCGATCGGCAAAATCCGTCCGGCGAATACGGGTAGAACCTGCCCGTCCAGCCAGGCGCGCAGACGGGCGCCCTGCGCCGCGTCGCGCCGCTCTACCAGCCGGATGCCGAGCTCCAGTTCCATCACGGTGATGGCCGATAGGTAGAAGCGGCCCGCATCCTCAGCGGACAGCCAACGCGTCACGTTGGCGTCCGCCCGACCGTCGCCAGACTTACGCAGCTCAGACACGACGTTCGTGTCAAGCAGGAAGCTCACGAGAGGTTCGCGGGCTTTGGAAAGCTGTCCACCCTTGGAACCTCGAGAGGAATCTCGGAGAGACCGGGCGCCGACAGGGCCTCGACCAAGTTGCACCGCTGGTTCGCGAGCTGGCGGTACGCCTCGATGCTCAGGAGGACCTGAACCGGCTCCCCGCGGCGCGTGATGAAGACCGGCCCTGCCTCGGCCGCCTTCTGGGCGTGACTGGCGTTCTGCTGGAACGCACGGCTCGACAGGGTCGTCACTGTCATCACCAGCTCTCCCGACGGTGGTGAAGTAGGTACATTAGAACAAACCGGTTCGGACTGACAGCGCCGATTGACGACCCGCCCACGATCCCCGACAAGGCGGTCCCTCCCGCTCGGAGACAATGGCGGCCCGTCCGGGCTCCTCCGCGCCGCCTCGCCCGATGCTGTTCAACTCGTTCGTCTTCCTTCTCGCCTTCCTGCCCGCCGCCCTGATCCTGCACGGGCTGGTGGCGCGCGCCGCGCCGGCGTGGCGGCTGCCGCTCCTGGTCGTCCTGTCCTTCGTATTCTACGGCTGGTGGGACGTGCGCTTCGTGCCGCTGCTCGCCGGCTCGATCCTGGTGAACTGGGCGGTGGCGAAGGCCTATCGCCGCCGGCCCGGCCGCTGGCTGATCCCGGCCGCCATCGCCGCCAACCTCTCGCTTCTCGGGGTGTTCAAGTACCTCGACTTCTTCGCCGACCTCGCCAACCTGATCCCAGGGCTGGGCGCACCGCGGCTCGGGTTGGCGCTCCCGCTCGGCATCTCGTTCTTCACCTTCCACCACATCATGTACCTGGCGGATCTGCGGGCCGGCCGGGCGCCGAGCTTCGGGCTCGTCAAATACGCCCTCTACATCGCCTTCTTCCCTCAGGTTCTCGCCGGCCCGCTCGTGCGCTGGAGCGAGATCATGCACCAGTTCGACGAGCAGCCCTACGCGCGGCCCGACGCCGCCGAGCGCTTCGCCCGCGGGCTGATGCTGCTCACGGTGGGCTTGGCCAAGAAGGTCTTCCTCGGCGATCCGCTCGCGGACTACGTGAACCCGGTCTTTCAGGCGGCCGCCGCCGGCAAGGCCGTCACGGTGGTCGAGGCGTGGCAGGCCACGCTGGGCTTCACCTTCCAGATCTATTTCGACTTCTCCGGCTACACCGACATGGCGCTCGGCATCGCGATGCTGTTCGGCCTCGTGCTGCCGCAGAACTTCGATGTGCCCTACCGCGCCACGTCCCTGCGTGACTTCTGGCGACGCTGGCACATGACGCTCTCGCGCTTCCTGCGCGACTATCTCTACATCCCCATGGGCGGGAGCCGGCGCGGGTTGCCGCGGCAGGTCGGGGCGCTGGCCGCCACCATGACGCTGGGCGGTCTCTGGCACGGGGCCGGCCTGACCTTCCTGGCCTGGGGGGCGCTTCACGGACTCGGCCTCGGTGCGGGCGTGCTGGCGCGCCGCGCCCGGATCGCGATTCCCGCGCCGCTGGGCTGGGCGCTCACCAGCCTGTTCGTCGTGCTGACCTGGGTGCTGTTCCGGGCCACCAGCTTCGAGGCGGCGCTCGTGATGTTCAAGGGCCTGTTCGGCCTCGCGCCCAAGGGCTCGGGCTTCAAGTGGCGTACCATCGCGGTCGCCGCCCTCGTCGCCACGGTCGGACCCACCGCCTGGACGGCGGTGCACCGCCTGCCGCCGCGGCGGCTGCTCGCCTTCGGCTTCGCGCTCCTGTTCGTCCTCGTCCTGCTGAAGATCGGCGACGATGCGAACTACGAGTTCATCTATTTCCAGTTCTGAGGATGGTGGCTCCCCGACCTATTCCGGACCGGGACTGGCGCGGCTTCGCCCGCACCCTGCTCCTGTCTGTGATCGGGCTGTTCGCCGGCTACCTCGCCCTCGCGGTTCCGGTCGATCCCTACGATACCGGCCGCTCCGAGCTCTTGTCCCGCGGCGCAGTCCGGCCCCAGGGCCCACGAACGGCCTCGGCCGTGCGCGGACGCGACCCGGCCTATTCGGGGGCGCTGATCGGCAACTCGCACATCCAGCTCATCGAACCGGCGGCCTTGAGCCGGCTCACCGGCATCCCCTTCGTCCAGTTGTCAGTGCCGGCGACCGGTCCCACGGAGCAGTTCGCGCTGCTCGGCTGGTACCTGCAGCACCATGCCCGGCCCGACGCGATCGTGCTGTCGGCCGACGCCTTCTGGTGCGCCGACGATCCGTCCTTCCCGAGCGAGCACGGCTTCCCGTACTGGCTGATCGGCGACTGGCCCGCCTACCTGCGGGGATTGATCCGGTTCTCCGCCGCGCAGGAGACGATCAACCGCCTCGGCTGGCTCCTGCGGCCGCACCGCAAGACGGCGGCCGCCGACGGCTGGTGGGATTACGAGCGCAACTATCTGAGCCAGGGCTTCGGCGTCGATCCGGCCAAGAAGGCGGCCCTGGAAAAGCCGGTCGGGCCCGAGGCCGAGCCGCACCACGGCGGCCCTTTCCCGATCGCCGACCGGTTGCGGGCGGAACTGGCGCGTATCCCCGGGCGGACGCCCGTGGTGGTAGTCTTCCCGCCGGTCTATGCCCGCGCCGAACCTCCGCCCCACAGTCGCCGCGCGGAAGCCGAGGCGTCCTGCCGGGCACAGATCCGGTCCGTGCTCGCGACGCATTCCTTGAGCGCCGTGGTGGATTGGCGCGATGGGCGTCCCGAGGCGGCGGATCCTGACCAGTTCTTCGATCAGACCCATTACAGGCTGCCGCTCGCCCGGGCGCTGACGACTGAGATTGGCGCTGCAATCGTGCGGTTGCGGGCGCGGCTGACAGAGTAAATCGTCTGTACCGTGGCCGGTTTGCCGCACAGGCCCGTGCAATGACCGCCTGTTACAGGCCTCGCTCCGCTGCGCGTTGTGGCGCCCAGGCACCTCGACTATACGGCACCTCACGTTAGCGCCGCGCACCGGCCCTCCCTAGGTGGGCGGCTCGAATCCAGCGAGGGTGACGCATGGCGAAGGTGACGCTGGAGGACGGCTACGTCCCGTCCGACGACGAGCCCTTCATGAATGACCGGCAGCGCGAATATTTCCGCCGCAAGCTGCTGAGCTGGAAGAACGACATCCTGCGCGAGGCGCAGGACACTCTCGTGGCGCTCCAGAGCGAGAACGAGAACCATCCCGACCTTGCCGATCGCGCCTCGTCCGAGACGGATCGGGCGATCGAGCTGCGCGCACGGGACCGCCAGCGCAAGCTGACCGGCAAGATCGACGCGGCGCTCGCCCGGCTGGAGGACGGCTCCTACGGGTTCTGCGAGGAGACCGGCGAGCCGATCTCGCTCCGTCGCCTCGACGCGCGGCCGATCGCCACCCTCTCGCTGGAGGCGCAGGAGCGGCATGAGCGGCGCGAGCGCGTGTATCGCGACGATTGAGCTTCGAACGGACGCGAATCGTAAGCTTGGCCGGCGGTTCGCCTCGGTCGGACCGTCCGCCTCTTAGGAAACCGTCATCTGCGACGCAGCGGCGAATCTCCCGGCCTCGCCGCAGCCTCACGCAAAGAGCGGGTACCGCCTGACTTCCTGCGGACTCGCGAAACACGAAACAACCCGGAACACCGTCGAGGCGGTCTCCGGTTCTCCACCTCATCCTGAGAACCCGAAGTACAGCGCCGGCCTCGCAGATGCCCTCCAGAAGCCTCCGCGATCCCTGGAGCACTCGTTCGCGACGGCTGCGCCGCACCTCAGGATGAGGGCAGGGCGGGATTCGCCGGACCATTTCCGACTGGATCCCGCCGCGGAACCTTGCGCGAAGACCGTTCGCATCTGTCGCAGTGCACGTGGCGCGCAGCGTCCCTGGAAGCCGCGCGCCGCGCCATCCGTGGCGCATCGCCGAACGGGATGACGGTATTCGCAAGGCCGATGGCGCGGAGGCTGCGGCGTCCGGAAGGCCGACCGCGTCCCGCCGACCCGTCACTGCGTCAGCCGCAATTTCCCGATGCTGGCCTGGATCTTCTGGAAGGCATCGAGCAGGCCGTCCGAGTCGTTGGCCAGAAAGTACTGATCCTGTGACGAGGCACAGTTTTTCAGGAGCGTCTGCCCCGCTGAGTCGATCGGATCGGACGCGATGCTGAACCCGATCGTGTAGATCGAGATGTTGACCGCCTTCGCGTTCTTGCAGGACAGAGCGGTGAGTGCGTCCAGGGCATTCCTGGCGCTGGGCGCGTCTGTGATGTTCTGATTGGTGGGCGGAAGCCGGCTGTTGGGAGTGGAGCCGTCCAGATTCTTAAAATAGCCGGCGGCAAAATACATTGAATTATTGTAATTGGTGTAGGGATTGTCCGGCCAGCTGTTGGTTCCGTCGGTCATCAGGATGATGATCTTGTTGATGGCGTTCGCATTCGTGGTGTTGGAGGCGGAGGAGTAGGCGGCGCCGTCCGCGAAGACGCTGAGCGGCGAGAGCGTTCGCCAGCCCCACATGAAGCCCTCATGGATGTTGGTCGATCCCAGCGGCGCCATCTTGTTGATGAGGTTCTTCAGAACCGCCGTGTCTTTGGTGAGGCGCTGGAGCGGTTGTGTCGTGCAGCCGAAATTCGGACCGTTCGGAATGCCGGTATAGGGATTCGACGAGGTCGGCGACGGGGTTCTGGGATTGAGATATTTGCAGGCGCGACCCTCGGCGTTCTGGAAGCTCTGATTTTGCGACCACTTGGAGCAGGTCAGACTGTTGGTATAGTCGTCGATGTAGCTATTGAAGCTTATGTATTGGGTGCCGCTGTAGGTGTAGGCGGAGTAGCCGCTGCTGCCGTCGCCGGGCTCGTCGGGCGCAAAAAGCGGAACGTAGAGCGAGTCCTTGTTGCTCCCCGCCGGTGCCCCGTCCTGGACATTCAACGGATACGGCAGCGTCTCCAGACAGCCTGCCCATCCCCAGCCGGAATTGGCGTTCTGAAGCTTGTTGAAGATGTCGAACCGGCTGGTGATGCCTGTTCCGGTCAGCGAGCCGACGTTGAGCCAGTGGTAGCTCGACTGACCGTACACGTCGATCCAGGAGGCATAGCGATACGCCGACGGGTCGACCGCCACCGCGCCCGCGAACGGCACGATCGCGATCCGCGTGGCGCTGGAGAAGGCGCTGTTGGTGTAGACGTAGTTGACGAAGTTCGTCGCCGCGGTCTGGACTGCCTGCAGCTTCGACTGGCCGCCGCTCGAGGCGGACATCGATCCGGTGTTGTCGAGAACCAGCGCGATCTCGAAGGTTTTCGGCAGGGGCGTGGCGCATTGCGAGGTCGCGCCGGGATTGATGCGCGTGGTCCCGGTGAATTTGCCGAAGAAGGTCGTCGACAGCTTGTGGGCCGTCAGGGTGATCTGGCGCGGGTTGCTGGTGATCGTCAGCGGATCGACCACGAGATCCGCCACACCCATCGCGCCGCCCATCGTCGTCTGCGCCATGGCGTTGAGATCCGCCGTCGTCGTGCTCAGCGGCGTCTGGCACAGGAGCAGGGCCGTGGCATCGGCCGCCGCCTGCAGCTTCGTCTCGAGCCGGGTCGCGAAGCCGTAATCGATGGCCGCACCCGAGAGCATCAGCATCGGCACGCTGAGGAACGCGAACAGGATCGCGACGTTGCCGCGCCGATCCTGGGCCAGGCCGCGCCTGCCGCGGGGGGGAGGGGGGTCAGGGTGTCGAGCCATCGCACGCCGTGGGGCTTTTGCCCGGGACCACAACCTCCATGTAGGTGTTGGTCCCGTACGTCTTGCCGCCCCGGGTTGGCCAGGGGACGCTGCTGGTGAATGTGATGGTGCTGCTGATGCCCTTGGCGAGCTTCACCAGGGCGCTGCCGATCATCGGCGTATAGCCGATGCTGACCTCGGCGAGGACGTAGCGCATGCCCGCGGTCTGGTAGCCGAGCGGAACCAGCAGGTCGTTGGCCGCGCCGGTGTTGCGGGGCGTCGCGTTGGCGTTGGCGACGCTCGAGCAGACCTTCGGGATGACGGTGGCACCCTGCAGACCGACGCCCATGGCGCTGACGACGATCTTCACCTGCGAGGTGTCGAACGGGCGCATCACCAGCGTCGCCGAGGCGACGATGTCGTTCATGACCGTCGTGCTGATCGGGTTCTGCGTGTCGCCCTGGGCGGTCAGGTCGGCCACGGTGCGGGCGAGCAGGGTCAGCTTGCGCCACTCGTCGATGGCATGGGCGAGTTCCGTCATGCCCGCCCAGATCGCCAGGAGGATCGGCAGGATGATGGAGAATTCCACGATGGCGCTGCCGCGCCGATCGCGCCGCAGGCGTTTCAGCGGGCCCGCGATCGGCGCTGGCTTCGGTGCCGCCTGCCGAGCCCTGCGGGCGAAGCCCTTCAGCATGGGCTCGCTCCGACGATTTGGTAGGGCTCCGTGCGGAAGACCGCCGTCGACGTCAGCAGGCTCGATCCGGCCCCCGACCCGGTGGTGAATTTCTGAGTGTTCAAGCCCATCAGGTTGAAGAAGGTCGGAAATTGCACGGCGGCCGTGACGACCACGATCGTCCCCGGCTTGGCGCAGGCGTAGTTGGTCCCGAAATTCGTCTTCCACGTGCCGGTGGCGGCATCGATCGGCGTGGCCGGCGTGGCGCTCGCGAAGTTGCTGGCGGTGGCCACGTCGATCTTGACGCCCTGGCAGTTGAAGACCGTGGGGATCAGGGCGTTCGACGGACCGCACATCGTCGTCTTCAGGTTCGCCAGGAGGGTCGCGGGGTCGGTCTGACCGGCGTTCGACTGCTGGAACTGCCCGGTGAAGATCGTTCGGACGGCGTTCTGCAGGGCGCGGTCGAAGTTCTGGGTGGCCCAGATCTGAAAGGCGATCTGGAAGACCGCGCCGCACAGCGCGAGGAAGGGCAGCGCCACGAGGGCGAACTCCACCGCGGCCGCGCCGTCGGAGTTTCTCCGAAGGCGGGTCAGCAGGCAACCTGACGTAATAATTCTCCGTCTGAGTATGGCTGCCCTGCCGGTCATGGGCGTGCACGGCTGCTGAAAACAAGCATTGATGCAGATGTGTCGCCTAGAATTTGCGAAAACCTTAATACGAAGCTTGGCCAGGCATCTGCCGGCGAGTTCCATGTTGATGCCGCAGGATCGGAGGGCGTCGGTCGGCGCGCGGCTCCGCCTGTGATCCGACGCGCGGGGCCGCAGCGGATCCGGATCGGCGTGCCGGGTTGGAACGCGGCCTGGCTCCGTGCGCCGCTATCGTGATCCTGCAGGGCGGCGGGCGCGCCTTGACCCGCCGTCGTCCCGCGCCACCTCGTCGCCACCGAGCGTGGCCGGAGAGCCGTATGAGATCTGTCCTGATCGCGATCGTCGCGGCTGCGGCGTTCGCGCTCGCCGGCTGCGACGCCCCGAAGCCGGGCCCGGCCGGACCGCCCGGCCCGAAGGGCGATCAGGGTCCGGCAGGACCACAGGGGCCGGCGGGCCTGAACGGCGCCACCGGGGCACCCGGGCCCGTCGGCGAGCGCGGGCCGCCCGGGCCGCCCGGCGCGCCGGGCGCGGCCATGAACGCGCTTGTCCGGCTCGACGTGGCGTGTCACCGGGACGAGGACTTGATCGGTGCCTATTGCCGGGGCATGGCGGTCGTCCCGTCCGTGACGGTCACGGACGGTGTCTCGACGGTGGGATGTCTGGACATGACCGCCAAGGCCGCGAAGGACGCGCAGCCGGTCGCCGTGTGCATGAGGAAGCCATGAGGTGCACGCGCATCGCGGTCTGCGCGGCGATCGCGGCCGCTGTGGTCTCCCCGGCGGCCGGCGGTCAGCCCTTCGTGCCGACGGAGCGTGCGGCGATCGCGCTCGTGCGCGACCACAGGACCGCCGGCTTCACCACGATCGCACGGACCCTCGCCTTCGCCGAGCGCGCCACCGGTGGCGCGTTCCGGTTCGGCGGCTACCAGGTCGACTATCGCCCGGACGCGCCCTTTGCCCGGGTCCGGATCTGCTACCGTCTGGGTATCGATCCACCCACCTGCGGGCTCGATTACCGTGTGGCGGTGAACCCGTCCCATGTCGAACCCGCGGACCGCTACAACGGCCTGACGCGCGACCTCGAGCACGGGCCGCGGGCGTTCCTGCGCGCGCTCGCCCGGGAGGCCGACCTCCAGCGCCAGCCGGACGTCCTGCGCAGGATCGAGGCGGCGCTCGACCCCTACAATCCCTACGACTGGCGCTGAGGATCAGAACAGGCGCGGCCAGCGCAGCAGCCGATCGGGCGCGAAGGCGTCGACCGGTACCGAAGGTTGTCGACCCGTGGCGAGATCGGCCACGATCTCGCCGGTGATGGGGCCGGTGGACAGGCCGATATGGCCGTGGCCGAACGCGAAGAGCAGGCCCTCGTGCCGGGGCGCCCGGCCGATCACCGGCATTCCGTCCGGCGTCGAAGGGCGCGAGCCGAGCCAGGGCTCGTTGTCGAGGGGACCGCCGAGACGAAGCGTCCCGGCGGCCTCCCGGGACGCCGCCTCGATCTGCGTGTGGTCCGGGGCCGCGTGGCGGGCGTTCAGCTCCACGCCGGAGAGAACCCGGATCCTGTTCTCGCCCATCGGCGCGAGGATGGATCCGGCGCCGGTGTCGAGCACCGGCCGGGTCAGGGGCGGGCTGTCGGGGTGCAGGGCGTAGTGGCGATGATAGCCCCGCTCGGCCGCCACCGCGAACCGGTAGCCCAGCGTCCGGGCGATCGCCCCGGAGGCGGCGCCCGCCGCCAGCACGACCTGCCGTGCCCGCAGCGCTCCGGCCTCGTGCTCGACGCGCCAGCCTCCGGCTTCCGGAGCCAGGCGCCCGGCGCTGCCGCGCAGACGGCGTCCGCCGAGCCCGGCGAACAGGGCCTCGCAGGCCTCGATCAGCCGGCCCGGCTCCCGCACCGAGCCGGTCTCGGTGAGCAGCATCGCCCGGGCGTAGGGCCGCACCAGCGCCGGCTCGAGGTCGCGCACGGCAGCGGTGTCGAGGATCTCGAACGCCACGCCGTGCCCGGCCAGGATCTCGCGCTCGAGTGCGGCACCCGTGAAGGCGGCCTGCGTCCTGTAGGCCTTGAGCCAGCCGGTCCGCTGCAGGCGGTCGGTTGTGCCGGCCCGCGCGGCCAGCCGCTCATGGGCGGGATAGGCGGCGCTCGTCAGCGGCAGCAGCGCCGCGGCGGCCCGGCGCCAGCGGGAGGCGCGGGCCGCGGCGAGGAAATGTGCCGCGTAGGGCACGATGCGCGGCAGGTGCCCATGGTGCAGACGTAGGCCCCGGTCGGCGTTGCGCAGATAGGCCGGAAGCCTGCCCCAGAGGGCCGGGCTCGACATCGGCAGGATCGATCCCCGGCTGACCACGCCGGCATTGCCGTAGGAGGTCCGGCCCCGTGCCTCGCCCGGATCGCACAACACGACGTCGAGTCCGCGATCCTTCAGCGCGATGGCGCTGGCGAGCCCCACCATCCCGCCGCCGACCACCACGATGTCGGCCGTCTCGTCCGTCGCCATTCACACGTTCCTGCAGCACATCGGGGTGTTCTGACCGGTTTTGCCCGACGCGGGTAGCGGTCCGGGACCGACGAGGCATGAGCTGCACGCGTGTACGACGACACGCACAATCCCGCGGAGATCGGCTACAGAGCGGATCATGACCCTCGTCCGCTTCGCCCCGTCGCCGACCGGCTACCTCCATATCGGCAACGCCCGCCCGGCCCTGCTCAACGCCCTGTTCGCCCGCAGAACGGGGGGACAATTCCTGCTGCGCCTCGACGACACCGACGCGGAGCGCTGCACCGAGGTGTTCGCCGCGGCGATCGAGGCGGATCTGGCCTGGCTCGGCATCGTGCCCGACCTGTTCGCCCGGCAGAGCGCGCGCATGGCCCAGCACGATGCCGCCGCGGATCGCCTGCGCGCGGCGGGACGGCTCTACCCCTGCTACGAGACGCAGGAGGAGCTGGAGCGGCGGCGCAAGCGCCAGCTCGGCCGCGGGCAACCGCCGATCTACGATCGGGCGGCGCTCAAGCTCACCGCCGAGGAGCGCGCCGCGCTGGAAGCCGAGGGCCGGCGGCCGCACTGGCGCTTCCTGCTGGAGGCGCGGACGGTCGCCTGGGATGATCTCGTCCGCGGGCCGGCCCATGTCGACTGCGCGTCTCTGTCGGACCCGGTCCTCATCCGCGCCGACGGCAGCTACCTCTACACGCTGCCCTCCGTGGTGGACGACGCCGACCTCGGCATCACCCACGTCATCCGCGGCGAGGACCACGTCACCAACACGGGCGTCCAGGTCCAGATCTTCGAGGCCCTGGGGGCGGCCGTGCCCGTCTTCGGCCATCACAACCTGCTGACGACCGCCGACGGGGAGGGGCTGTCGAAGCGGCTCGGACACCTCTCGCTGCGCGGCCTGCGCGAGGCGGGCTACGAGCCCGCCGCTGTCCGCTCGCTGGCCGTGCTCACCGGCTCGTCCGAAGCCGTGCGGGCGGTGCCCGATCTCGACACGCTGGCGCAGCTGGTGGATCTCGGCGAGATCTCGCGCGCGCCGGCCCGCTTCGACCCCGCGGAACTCGACGGTCTCAATGCCCGACTGGCCCACGACCTGCCGTACGCGGCGGTCGCCGACCGGCTCGCGGAACTCGGGATCCCGTCGGATCGCGCGGAGGCGTTCTGGCTCGCGGTTCGGCCGAATCTCGGCCGCGTCGCCGAGGCGGCCGGATGGTGGCGGGTCGTGACCGGCCCGGTCGAGCCCGTCATCACCGAGCCGGCCGTGATCGGAGCCGCCCGCGAGAGCCTGCCGCCGGAGCCGTACGGCCCGGAGACCTGGAAGGCCTGGACGGCCGAGATCAAGACCCGCACCGGCGCCAAGGGTCGCGGACTGTTCATGCCGCTGCGTCTCGCCCTCACCGGGCTGGAGCATGGACCGGATCTCGCCGGCCTGCTGCCGCTGATCGGGCGGGCGCGGGCGGAGCGGCGGCTCGCCGGGGAGACAGCCTGAACCGAACCGCACGAACAGCCGGGTCGGCCCGGCTGATCGCCACGTCATCCGCCGCGTTCCGGCACCTCAATGGGCTGACCGGCGATGTCACCGGCGGCGCCTTGCTCAGTGCGGTCGGGCCTCGATCAGGACGGAGTCGAGCAGGAAGCTTCCGTCGGCCTCGATCCGGAAATGCTCCACCACCTCCGCGGGCGCGGTGGCCTGTAGCGCGCGGATCGCCGCGACCAGCGGCGCGGCCGTCCGCATCCGGGCGATCCAGCTCGCGAATTCCATGCGCGGCCGGCTTTCCAGCGTGGCGCCGGGGGTGAAGCCCGCCGCCTCCAGCAGTGCGCGCCATTCCGACACGCGGTAGTCGCGCACGTGCGAGGGATCCCGCAGCAATTCCACCGCCTGCAGATGCGTGTCGAGCAGCGGATCCTCGGCCGCGACGATGTCGCAGACCACCAGGAGGCCGTCCCGCTTGAGGACCCGGCGTGCCTCCTTCAGCGCGGCCGGGACATCGTGCCAGTGGTGGGCGCTGTAGCGGGTCAGGACCGCGTCGAAGGTCGCATCCGCGAAGGGCAGTGTCTCCGCCGCGCCCTGCCGGGTCTCGATCCGGTCCAACCCCCGGCGGCCGGCCTCGGCGCTGACGGCCGTGAGCATCGCTTCGGAGAGGTCGTAGGCCGTGACGGTCGCGCCCGCCGCGGCGGCCGTGAAGGCGACGTGGCCGCCGCCGCATCCGAGGTCGAGCACCTTCGCCGCCGGCCTGCCGCGGATGAGCGCGCCGATCCGGTCGAGGTCGGCTCCCGCGGCGTGAACCGCGCTCGCCACGTAGGCGGAAGCCTGCGCGCCGAACTGATCGACGACGTTGCTGGCGTGGTTGCGCGCGCTCATGCGGACCTCCCGGTTTCCAGAGCCAGCGGCGCGAGGCGCGACAGCCGCAGGGCGATGATCAGCGCCAGACCGTACAGGGCTGCCACGAACAGCACCACGCCGGTCCAGCCGGAATGCGCGAAGAACCAGCCGCCGGCGGTCCCGAGCACCGATGAGCCGAGATAGTACAGGCAGAGGTAGACCGAGGAGGCCTGCGCACGATCTCGCAGGGCCCGGCGCCCGACCCAGCTGCTCGCGACCGAATGGGCCCCGAAGAAGCCGACCGTCACCACCACCACGCCCGCGATGATCAGCACGATGTGGTCCGAGAGGGTCATGAGAATGCCGGCAAGGCCGAGGCCGGTGGCGAGCCACAGGACCCGCCGCCGGCCGAGGCGGCTCGCCAGCTCGCCGGTGACCGGGCTGCTCACCATGCCGGCGAGGTAGACCGAGAAGATCAGTCCGATGACGGTCTGGCTCAACGAGAACGGTGGGTCGAGCAGGCGGAAGCCGATGTAGTTGTAGATGCAGACGAAGCCGCCCATCAGCAGGAACGCCTCCGCGAACAGCCACGGCAGGCCGGCATCGCGGAAATGGTGTCCGAAGCTGCCGGGCACCTCCCGCCAGGCGAGGCGGCGGGCCACGAAGCTGCGGGACGGCGGCAGCCAGCGCCAGAACGCGACGGCCGCCGCCAGCGCCAGCACCCCGATGGTGGCGAGGCCGATCCGCCAGCCGAGATGGTCGGCCATCACGCCGCTGATCAGGCGCCCCGACATGCCGCCGAGGGCATTGCCGCCCACCAGCAGGCCCATCGACAGGCCGATCGCCTCGGCGTCCATCTCCTCGGCGAGGTAGGCCATGGCCACGGCGGGCAGGCCGCTCGCCGTGAGGCCCGTCAGCGCCCGCAGCGTCAGGAACCCGTGCCAGCCCGGGACCAGGGCGGCTACTATTGTGAGCACCGCCGAGGCGAAGAGCGAGGCCAGCATCACGGGCTTGCGGCCCCAGATCTCCGAGAGCGGGCTGACCACCAACAAGGCCAAGGCCAGCAGGCCGCAGGGCAGCGACAGGGCGAGGCTGCTCTCGGCCGGCGAGACCTCGAAGGCGTCCGCGTAGATCGGCAGCAATGGCTGGACGGCGTAGAGCACCGCGAAGGTCGAGAACCCCGCGGCTGCGAGCGCCAGCGCCGTGCGGCGGAAGACCGGTGTGCCCGACCGGATCAGCCGTCGGTCCGCTTCGCTCTCCATCGTCGTTCCGTGCTCGCAACCTCCACGGGTGGTGGAACTACGGGTCGCTGTCGTCAACCGCCGCGCGGGGCATGGCCGCGCGGCGCTCCCGTCAACGCGGCGGCGGCGCTTGGCCGGAGCCCTGTTGCAGCAGCGGCGTGATCCGCCGGACCGTGACGCGGCGGTTTTCCCGCGACGGTCCTTGGGTGTTCACCTTCAGGTACTGCTCGCCGTAGCCCTGCGTGGTCAAGTTCTCCGGCGGAACCTGGAACTGCTGGGTCAAGACGGTCGCCACCGATTGGGCGCGCCGATCCGACAGCGACAGGTTGTCGATGTCGGAGCCCACCGCGTCGGTGTAGCCCTCGATCAGGAAGACCTCCTGCGGGTTCGCCCGGATCGCCTTGTTGATCGCCGCGGCGATCACCGACAGCCGGGCCGCTTGATCGGGCGTGACGGTGAATGAGCCGGTGTCGAAGTTGATCGTGTCGATGTCCACCGACCGCATCCGCGCGCGCAGATCCGGGCTGTACCGGATCTGGTCGAGCGTGTAGCGGCGGTCCACCGCGACCACCGGGGGCGCCGTCAGCGCCTCGTAGACCGTACCCTCGTCCGCTCGGTCGTACTCGACGACGTAGCGGTCGCGGGGGATGCGGATATCCGGCGGCGGCAGCACCACCACATCGTCGTAGATCGGACGGGGCGGTCCGGCATAGCTGTTGTCGATGATCAGCACCTCACGCCCGTCGCGGAACCGGCGGTAGCGGCGCAGCATCCGGCCGTCATCGTCCGTGACGGTGACGATCTGCTCGCCGCCGGGCCGGTCGATGAAGCTGTAATAGTCGGATCCGCGGCGCTCGTAGCGGTAGCCGCGCGGATCGAGATCGCGGAAACGCTCGTTCTCGTCGTGGCGGATCAGATAGCCGTCCCGGTCCCGCACGATGATGCGGCCAGGCTCCCGATAGAAGGTGCGCCCACCCTCGCTGTACTCCCGCCGGTCACGACGGACCTGTTCGTAGTCGCGCACGTCGTCGTTCTGGCGGAAGCCGCCAGGGACGTAGCCCGGCTGGCCGGGCGCGTTGAAGTCGCCGCGATCTCCCGGACGGCCGGCCCCGTTCGGACCGGGGCCACCCGGGCCGGGCTGAGCAGGCGGGGCCACGCCGACGGGTGCTTGGCCGGCCGCGGGCGCTTGGCCGGCCGCGGGCGCTTGGCCGGCCGCGGGCGCTTGGCCGGGCGCAGGTGCTTGGCCGGGCGCGGGCGCTTGGCCCGGCGGCTGGAACGGCCTGCCCGGAACGCCCGGGGCCATGTTCGGGGCGACAGGCCGACCCGGTTCGGCGGCCGGGCCGGCATTCGGCTGCGGACGGCCCTCGGGTTGAACGTCCTGGCGCTGCACCGGCCGCCCGGGAACGCCCGGAGCCATGTTCGGCGGCGTCGGCCGGCCTTGTTCGGCACCGGGACCCGTATTCGGACCCGCCGGCTGCGAACGGTTCTCGGGCTGCGCGTCCTGGCGCTGCACCGGTCTTCCCGGAGCGCCCGGTGCCGCGTTCGGCGCAGGGCTGGGGGCAGGGCTCGGGGCGGCGTTCGGCGCCGGTGGCCGGGCATCGGGGCGGCCGTTGGGACGCGTGTCCGGCTGCGCGTCGCGCGGGGCTGCGCCCGGGCCGCCCTGACGCTGGCCGGAAGGCTCGCGATCGGGCGCGGCATCCCGCGCCCCCGGGCGATTGGGCGTGGAATCGGGGGCTGGACGGTCCCGGTCGGGTGCCTGCCGCGGCTGCGGCGGGGATGCAGGCCGCTCGGCGTTCGGCCGTGCAGAGGGCGCCGGCGCCTCGTCCTGGTCCGGTGCCTGCCGCCGCGCGGGAGCCGGGCGATCGGGGGCCGCCCGCTCCTGGGCGCCCGATGCCGGACGATCCGGCTGCCGCTGTTGCCGCTCCGGACGCGGCTCCTGCTGGCGCTCTTGCCGGTCGGGGGCCGGCGCCCGCGGCGCCGGGGGTTCCGGCCTGCGTTCAGGAGCGCGTTCCCGGGCGGGCGGTTCGGCCTGCGGTTGGCGCTGGGCCGGCGGCTCGGGACGTTCGCGGGCGGCGGGCGGCGGGGCGGCGCGCTCAGGTCGCGGTTCCGGCCGTTCGCGGCCGGCGGGCGGTCCCGGTGGCGGGCCGGGACGCTCCTGCGGCGCGCGCTCCTGGCGCGGACCGCCGTGCGGGGGCTCGCCGCCGCGCGGACCACGCTCGTCCGGTCCCCCCTGGGCCAGCAGGATCCGACCCGGTGCTGCGCCGGCGGGCTGCGTCAGAGTCAGGCCGGGGATCACCGTGCCGGTCAGGAGAAGCAATCGCAGCAACCGCATGAGGCCTCGCGTCGAGTCAAGCCCTGCCGAACTCCGAACGCCGCCCATGGTTCCGCGCAGGAACGCGTTGCAGGCCTCAGGGGATGAGGCGCTGCGGCACCGCGATGACGTTCGGCGCGATGACGCGCACGGCAACGTGATCCGGCTTGACCTCGACCGCTTTCGCGTCGTCGGGCTTCGCAGCGTCTGCGCTGTCACTCCGATCGCCGGCGGCCTGCACGATCGCCGGGGCGCCGGACCGCCCCTCGCTGGCGGCACGCCCGGCGGCATCGGCGGCGAGTTCCGCCGCGGTCCTGTCGGCCCGGCCGACCAGGGTCAGGCGCACTTTCGGTCGCGACAGGGCTTCGGCCTGCATCGGCGTCACGAAGATATCGCCCTTGTGGCGCACCAGCATGCTCTCGGCCTTCACCAGGGACTGCGCCCAGGTCTTGCCCTCCGGCTTGCAGGAGCAGTTCGGCACGAATTCCTTGCGGAACTTGAAGGCGTTGGCGAGGCTCGCGTAGGCGCGGCTGCCCTTCACCGACGCGGCGTGCTTCAGGGCGTCGTCGCCGTACGGCATGGAATAGGCCTGCGCCTCCGTCCCCGGGCAGAGGGCTTGGCACATCTCGTCGGCGCCGCCGCGCCCGTCAGGCAGGTTCCGCATCGGGAAGAAGCCGCCGTCGCAGGTGCGCACACAGACCATCTGCGGGCCGCCCTTGGCGTAGGCCTCGCCGCTGGCCGCGTAGGTCTCGCGGGCCGGGCAGGTCGAGGCGATGAGGCCCTGCAGTTCCCGCTTGCGCGCCCCGCTGTCGTCGATCACGGCGCCGCCATAGGTCGCCTTCAGGGCGCGGATCCGCTGCTCCACGGCCCCGCATTGCGGCGGGCGCGTGTCGAAGAACAGGAACTTGCCGCCCTCGCAGTTCAGCCCGCGGAAATAGGCTTCCAGCCGCCCGATCTCGTCGTTGAGGGCGCGCGTCGTGCTGGCGCCGTTCTGGACGGCCGCCAACTCGGCCCGGTAGCGCCGGCATTGCGGCGACGGCTGAGGCGGGGTTGGCCGCGTGTCGGCGGCAGGTGGGGCGGCCGGGGCCTCCTGCGCACCGGCAGGGTGGGACAGCGTCTGACACAGCCCGAGGGCCAGCACCGCACCCAGGAGGAGGCGGCCGAACGAACGGACGATCGGGCGGTGAGGCATTGGCGGCATCGCGTTGATCGGGTGCGCATCGCTCCGAAGGGGCCGGGCGGGCGCGCATCCGCGCTTCGGGGCCGAAGCACAGCCAGTGTACGCCCCCTCGAAAGGTGGCGACACCCCTCCTACATCCAGTCGGCAAGCTTGAGGGGGAATTGGCCGGCGATGTGGTTTCGGAGTCTCACCTATGTTGGGCTTCTGGCCTCGGGGCTGGCGGCGGGACTGGCGGCGGTCGCCCCCGCCGCGGCCCAGGAGCCGGACCGGATCTTCGACAAGTCGACGGTCTGGCGCCCGCTGACGCCGAACGACAAGCTGGTCGTCTACGGCATCGACGATCCGGCGGTCTCCGGCGTCGCCTGCTGGTACACCCAGCCCGAGAAGGGCGGCATCAAGGGCACGCTCGGGCTGGCCGAGGACGTCTCCGACATCTCCCTGGCCTGCCGCCAGACCGGCCCGGTGGCCTTCAAGGGCAAGTTGAGTCAGGGCGAGGTGGTCTTCAGCGAGCGCCGGTCGCTGATCTTCAAGTCGATGCAGATCGTGCGAGGCTGCGACGCGCGGCGCAATACGCTGATCTACATGGTCTATTCGGACAAGGTCATCCAGGGCTCGCCGAAGAACTCGACCTCGGCGGTGCCGCTGGCACCGTGGGGCACGGAGCCCGCGCCGAAATGTGCCGACGCCCTCAAGTAGGGCGCGGCGCGCCGGATCATATCAGGTTCAGTCCTGGCAGGTGATGCGGATCGGGCGCTCCGACGGCGCCGGAACCGGCTGGCTGATGGCGCCGGTATACTCGTCGGCGGCCGCGACGCCGTAGGAGTTGGCGGCGGCGTAGCCCTGCGCCTCGCACCACGCGTTGGCGACCACCTGGCCGCAGGCGCTGCCCGGCGTCGTCAGGCAATCGCCGACGCCGTAGCCGTCGCTCGACGGGATCAGGAAGGTCTTCTCGACGTGGCTCGCCACCTTCGCGGGGGTCTCGCCGTCGCTCCCGGCCAGGGCAGCATGCGCCAGTCCGGCGGTGGCCAGAGCGGTGGCGAGGACGAGGAAACCGGCGGCCGAGCGTCGCATGGAGGGTCCTTGAACACAGGATCGGTGGCGTGAGGCTTGCTGGCCGGACGGTCCGACGACGCAGTTAAGGAAGCCTTACCCGCGTCGCGCGCAGGCCTTCTCGAATTCCTCACGCTTTTGGGTTAGCCCCATCGGGCGGGCCGCGCCGTCGCGGCGATGCAACAGCGCGTGGCGACGGCCCTGCCGGGTCCGCCACGGTCCGGCCGTTCTTCGCCGCGCGAGGCCGCCAGGGTCTTGCGGTCAAAGCCGGTTGCCGTCTGGAGCGGGGCGCCGCGGTCCGGCCGCCGTGCCGGCAGGGAGGTGGGTTTCATGGCGCCGATGTTGCGGCTCTACAACACGCTGACGGGTGCCAAGGAGGCCTTCGCGCCGATCGACCCGGAGCATGTCCGCTTCTACGCCTGCGGTCCGACCGTGTACGACGCGGCCCATATCGGCAACGCCCGGCCGATCATCGTCTTCGACCTGCTGTTCCGGCTGCTGCGCCACCTCTACGGGCCGGCGCACGTCACCTACGCGCGCAACGTCACGGACGTCGATGACAAGATCAACGCCCGCGCCGCCGAGCGCGGCATCACCATCCGCGAACTGACCGACGGAACGCTGGCGCAGTTCCACAAGGACGTGCGCGACCTCGGCGTGCTGATGCCCGAGTACGTCAACCGGCCCGGCGAGCGCCCCCGCTTCATCGAGCCCCGGGCGACCGATCACATTGCCGAGATGGTGACGATGATCGACGCCCTGGTGCGCGCCGGCCACGCCTACGTGGCGGAGGAGCACGTCCTGTTCGACGTGCCCTCGATGCCGGACTACGGTCAGCTCTCCAGGCGACCCCTCGACGAGATGGAGGCCGGCGCCCGGGTCGAGGTGGCGCCCTACAAGCGCTCACCCCTCGACTTCGTGCTCTGGAAGCCCTCGAAGCCCGGAGAGCCCTCGTGGCCGTCGCCCGCCGGCATCGCGGCGCCGGGCCGGCCGGGATGGCACATCGAGTGCTCGGCCATGTCGGCCAAGCACCTGGGCCAGACCTTCGACATCCACGCGGGCGGCATCGACCTGATCTTTCCCCACCACGAGAACGAGGTGGCGCAGTCCCGCTGCTGCTTCGGCACCGGCGTGATGGCCAATGTCTGGCTGCACAACGGCTTCCTTCAGGTGGAGGGGGAGAAGATGTCGAAATCGCTGGGCAACTTCATCACCATCCGTGACGTGCTCAAGGACTGGCCCGGCGAGGTGGTTCGGCTCACCATGCTCAAGACCCAGTACCGCCAGCCGATCGACTGGACCCTGCGCGGTCTCGAAGAATCGAGCCGCGTCCTCGACCGCTGGTACAACGCCGCCGGCGACGAGCCCGCCGCGCGCGAGGTTCCCGCCGGGCTGCTCGACGCGCTCTGCGACGACCTCAACACGCCCGCGGCGATTAACGAGCTGCACCGGCTGGGCAGCGGGGCCGAGGCGGATCCGGCTGCCTTACGGGCGGGCGCCAACCTGCTCGGCTTCCTGACGCGCACGCGCAGCGACCGGGAGCAGGATCAGGTCGCCGAATCCGGCATCGACGTCGCGGCGGTCGAGGCGCTGATCGCCGAGCGCCGCGCCGCCCGGGCCGCCAAGGATTGGGCCGCTTCCGACCGGGCGCGCGACGCGCTCGCCGCGATGGGCGTCGCCGTGAAGGACAACAAGGACGGCACGACCACTTGGACGGTGGCGCGCTGATCGCGCCGTCCGGGTGACGATGACGCGGACGTGACGGCGGCCGCGTCCTCGCGCCCGCTTGCGCGGCCGGTCCGGAACCGCATCTGTTGCGGCCGGGGCCGCTCGCGAGGAGAGATCAGCACGTGACCATCTTCGGGACCATCGCGGCACGGCTCGCCTGCGTCGGATCGGCCGCGGCACTCGGCCTGGGCGCGTCAGGGCCGGCGCTCGCCATCGACGGCGGGGCGCCGGCGGGCCGCGACGCCCTCGCGCAGGCCACCGTCGCCATCGGCACGATCACGCAGCCCGAGGAGGCCCTGCGCCTGACCCGCTGCTCCGGCGTGCTCATCGCGCCGGACCTCGTGCTCACGGCGGCGCACTGCGTGAACGGCGACCCCCTCGGCGCGCTGGTGGTGTTCTTTCGCGGGACCGAACCGGCGCGACCGGTCTATGCCGCACGGGTCGCGGCCCGCTACAGCCCGGATCCGGGGGAGATGCTGCCGAACGCGGCCCCCGATGTCAGCCTCTCCGACCTGTCCCTCGACCTCGCGGTGCTGCGCCTGACCGAGCCGGTGCGCGGCCGGCGCCCGGTGCCCCTCGCGGCCGATCCGACCCGGGTTCCGAAGAGCCTGCGGATCGCCGGGGCGGGCCTGTCCGGGCGCGCGGTCGGGCGTCTGCGGACGGCGACGCTCACGCCGGTCGCGGCGAGCAGCACCGGCTTGACCATCGCGCGCGCCAACGGCGCCCGGGTCTGCTTCGGCGATTCCGGCGGCCCGGTCGTCGCGCAGGATCGCGGCGGCACCTATATCTGGGGCGTCGCCAGCGCGGTCATCAGCCGAGCAGCTCCGTGCGGGGGCTACGTGGTGATCGCGCCCGCCGCGCAGGTCTTTTCCGCCGCCGGGGTGCGGTGACCGCGGGCTACATCGTCCGAGAGGTTGGGACGCGGGCGTCTGAGACGTTCCGTCATCCAACCCGCGCCTGAGGATGCCACCGCACTCACATCTCTCCCACCAACACTCAACCGTCTGAAATCGAGGCGCTTTTCCCTCCCCCTTGTGGGGAGGGGCCAGGGGTGGGGGTGGTGCAGAAGGCACCGCGTCGCCTCATCCTGAACGACCCCCACCTCCAACTCCTCCCCACAAGGGGGAGGAGAGCGCTTCGGCGAGGGCAAGCGTGAACATCCCATGCCGAGGATGACCGGGTCAGTCGGAATGCGCATAATTTCCGTTGGTCTCGGATGCTTCGAGCGTGCCGGAAACGCGAAAACCCCGCGCGGCCGGGCCGCACGGGGTTTTTCAAGAGACCGAATTGGCGGCGGATCAGACCGCCATGCGCTCCTCGCCGTCCATCGGCTCGCGCAGCACGTAGCCGCGGCCCCAGACGGTCTCGATGTAGTTCTTGCCCTGGCTGGCGTTGGCGAGCTTCTTGCGCAGCTTGCAGATGAAGACGTCGATGATCTTCAACTCGGGCTCGTCCATGCCGCCGTAGAGATGGTTGAGGAACATCTCCTTGGTGAGCGTCGTGCCCTTCCGGAGCGAGAGGAGTTCCAGCATCTGGTACTCCTTGCCGGTGAGGTGCACACGGGCGCCGCCGACCTCGACGGTCTTCTGATCGAGGTTCACGATCAGGTCGCCGGTGGTGATGACCGACTGGGCGTGGCCCTTCGAGCGGCGCACGATGGCGTGGATGCGGGCCACCAGTTCGTCCTTGTGGAACGGCTTGGTGAGGTAATCGTCGGCGCCGAAGCCGAGGCCCTTCACCTTGTCCTCGATGCCGGCCATGCCGGAGAGGATCAGGATCGGCGTCTTCACCTTGGCGACGCGCAGCGAGCGCAGCACCTCGTAGCCCGACATGTCGGGCAGGTTCAGATCGAGGAGGATGATGTCGTAATCGTACAGCTTACCGAGATCGACACCCTCTTCCCCGAGGTCGGTGGTGTAGGTGTTGAAGTTCTCGGACTTGAGCATCAGCTCGATGCTCTGCGCGGTCGCGCTGTCGTCCTCGATCAAAAGTACCCGCATCGTCGGTCCCCAGCCCAGCCGGCCGCATCAGCGCGCAGACACGTCATATCGTTCGCCCGCCCACCGGCCTGTGGACGGGCGCCCCGTCGCCCTTGACGTGAACGCTATGGATTAATCGTTAACAAAACCTGATTCCCGCCCGCAAGCGTCTCGTTCGCAGTTCTTCGAGCTTGACAGGAGAAAGTTGAGTTCTCCGGTGCCGCGCTGAGCCCTGATTCCAAGCCGTCCGCGTTCAGACCATCCGCCCCCTGCGGCGTAAGTACTTCCGCCGTAACGTTTCGATCCCCGCTGTGGTCCAGGGGACACAGCCGGACGACTTCGTCGAGCTCGGCGGTGACCGAGACCCGGATCGAGCCGCTACGAGCCCGTTAAGCGCAGTGTTAAGGAGGCCGGTAAACGAAGCGTTGAGAGCCAGGCCGATGACACAGGATCCGGCAAGATCCGTTTCTTCTCTCACAACGGCCCGCGCCGCCCTGGACCGGGTGGAGGTGCTGCAGACCTTCGGGCGGGTGGTGGCGATTCGCGGACTGCTCGTGGAAGTTGCGGGACCCGTCGCCGCCATGCGGCTCGGCGGACGGATCGACGTCGAGGGCGCCAACGGCCTCGGGCTGGTGCCCTGCGAGATCATCGGCTTCCAGGGCGACCGGGCGCTCGCCATGCCGTTCGGCTCCCTCGACGGCGTCCGGCGGGGCTGCCCCGCCTATGTGCGCGACGAATCGGCCGGGGCGATCCGCCCGTCTGCGGGCTGGCTCGGCCGCGTGGTCGATGCCCTCGGGCGACCGGTGGACGGCCTGGGACCGCTACCGCAGGGACCGGACGTCTACCCCCTCCGCGCCGACCCGCCGCCGGCCCATGCCCGCACCCGCGTCGGCGGACCGCTGGACCTCGGCGTCCGCTGCATCAACACCTTCCTCACCATGTGCGCCGGCCAGCGCATGGGCATCTTCGCGGGTTCGGGTGTCGGCAAGTCCGTGCTGCTGTCGATGCTCGCCCGCTATACCGCCGCCGACATCGCGGTGATCGGGCTGGTGGGCGAGCGCGGCCGTGAAGTTCAGGAATTCCTTCAGGACGATCTCGGCGCGGCCGGCCTCGCCCGCTCGGTCGTCGTGGTGGCGACCTCGGACGAGCCGGCGCTCATGCGCCGCAACGCCGCCTATATGACTCTGTCGGTGGCCGAATATTTTCGCGACCAGGGCGCCAAGGTGCTGTGCATGATCGATTCGATCACGCGCTTCGCCATGGCCCAGCGCGACATCGGCCTCGCGGCCGGCGAGCCGCCCACCGCCAAGGGCTACACGCCCACCGTCTTCTCGGAATTGCCGCGCCTGCTCGAACGGGCCGGGCCGGGGGTGGGGCAGGGGACGATCTCGGCCCTGTTCACCGTCCTGGTGGAGGGCGACGACCACAACGAGCCCGTGGCCGACGCGGTCCGGGGCATCCTCGACGGCCACATCGTCATGGAGCGGGCGATCGCCGAGCGGGGCCGCTATCCGGCGATCAATGTGCTGCGCTCGGTCTCGCGGACCATGCCGCGCGCCTGCGATCCGACGTATCTCCCCGTGGTCCGACGCGCCCGCCGGGTGCTCTCCACCTACGCCGACATGGAGGAGCTCATCCGGCTCGGCGCCTACCGCGCGGGCTCGTCCCAGGAGGTCGACGAGGCCGTGGCGCTCATGCCGGATCTTGAGGCTTTTCTGGGGCAGGGTAAGGAAGAAGCAACGTCCATCGGCGATGGTTACGCACGGCTCGGCCAGATCCTCGGCGGGGCCTAGGCCTTCCATGCCCGGGTGGTGCCACAGCGCCAGCGGATTCGGGGCCGAGTGAATATCCGAGCGGGTCTGCCCCGGCAGGGTCGTTCAGGGGCCTCTGGCGGGCACGATTCCCCGGCCGGGCCTTGAGCGTTGCGTGGAGTGAGCGTCCTGATGAAATCGCGAGACACGCTGATCCGCCTGCGCCGCTTCCAGGTTGACGAGAAGCGCCGCCGCGTGACCCAGATCGAGATGATGATGGCCGACTTCCAGCGCATGGCGGTGGAGCTCGACCGGGAGGTCGCCGTCGAGGAGGCGCGCGCCGGCATCACCGATGTGGGCCACTTCGCCTATCCGACCTACGCCCGCGCGGCGGCGACGCGCCGGGACAACATGCTCCAGTCCGCCCAGGCGCTGGAGGGGCAGCTCGCCGAGGCGAAGGCCGAGCTCGGCGAAGCCTTCGAGGAGTTGAAGAAGGTCGAGATCCTCAACGACCGCGAGCGCACCGCCGAGCGCGCCGCCGACGCGGCCCGCGACCAGGCCGCCATGGACGGCATCGGGCTGAACCGCGCCCGGGGTTGAGCGACGGTCCCGGCGCCGGCCTGACCGCGGCGGCTGCGCCGCGGCACGAAACCGTCACGATCACCTGACAAGGGGGGCGCCGTGGTCTTCGGGCCGCTTGCAGCGCGTCGCTTGCCGGCGCATCAGGGGCTCTCCCCAGGGCGTCGGTGTTCATGAAGAAGCTCAGCGAGTTCATCTGGCCCTTGATCGGCCTCGCAGCCGTGGTCGTGTCGGGCTACTTCCTCTACCAAGAGCTGAAGACCACCTCCCTCGCGGCGATCTGGGCCGCCATCCTGGCGATCCCGCCGCACCGGATCCTGCTCGCGGCCCTGTCCACGCTCGTCGCCTATGCGGCGCTGGCCTGGTACGACCGGATCGCTCTGCTGCACCTGGGCGTCCGTCACATCTCGTGGCTGTTCGTCTCCCTCTGCTCCTTCACGACCTACGCGCTCTCACACAATATCGGCGCCTCTGTCTTCTCCGGCGCCCTGGTGCGCTACCGGGCCTACACCGCCAAGGGGCTGACAGCCGCGCAGGTCGCCGTGCTGGTGGCGCTCTGCTCGTTCACGTTCTTCCTCGGCACGATCCTGCTCGGCGGGTTCACCCTGGTGGTCGACCCGAACCTGCTGTCGCGGCTCGAGGGCAAGCTGCCCGGCTTCCTCACCGACCCGAAGACCGCGCTGGTGGTCGGGATCGGCATGCTGGGCTTCGTCGCCCTCTACGTCTTGGGCTCGATCCTGCGGCTGCGCCCGCTGCACATCCGGTCGTTCAAGCTGGAATATCCGCGGCCCGGCATCATGGGCCGCCAGCTCCTGGCGGCGCCGCTGGAGCTGCTGGGCGCGGCCGGGATCATCTACTTCGCCCTTCCGGAGGCGATGAACCCGGGCTTCATCCCGGTCCTGGCGATCTTCCTCGCCTCGTTCTCGGTGGCGCTCGCCTCGCACGCACCCGGCGGCCTCGGCGTGTTCGAGATCGTCTTCATCACCGCCATGCACATCACCGACGAGGCGCAGAAGGATGCGATCATCGCGGCGGTGATCATCTTCCGGATCTTCTATTTCTGGATCCCGGCCCTCGTCTCGGTGATCGTCGTGATCGCCTTCGAGCGCTCACGCCTTGCCGCGGCGATCGGCTCGGCCGCACACGGGCCCAAGGCCGCCGCCGTCCCGGAGCCGCCGGTGATCGTGCCCGGTCTCGACGCGCACGAGATGGAGCGGGAGCTGAAGCAGAAGGCGGTGTGAGGCATACGGGCGACCGATCGTTCGACATCGGCCCAGCGCCGTTCAGGTTGCTCAAACCGCTTATCCAGCCAGCGCACGGGCGGCAGAATGAGCCCTGCGTCGGTCCGGGGCGCCGCCAGGCGGGGCCGGAAACCAGAGCCGCCATCAGCGCAAGGTTCTGAGCCACGCGCGTGTCCGGCTTCCGGGCCCCGCTTCGCGGCCCTGGAATGGCGGGGTCGGGAGCTGGATGTCTGGCCGGCCCCCCATGTCCGGGAGATCATCCATCGACGATGATCGCGCGGTGGACAGCCAGCGACGCGACCCCCTCAGATCGAATTCACCGTCCGCAGCCGCGCCCGCGGGTGGATCTCCGCCTGGCTCATCACCGGAGTCTCGCGACGGAATCGCTCGATGATTGAGCGCACGAAGGGTCGCGTCTGTGCCGAGGTGACCAGGACGGGCATCTCGCCCTGCCGCGCCGCCGTCTCGAACCGGTCGCGGACCGCGTTCACGAACTCGCTGAGCTTCGAGGGCTGCATGGCGAGGTAGCGCTCCTCGCGCTCGCCGACAATCGACTCCATGAAGGCCTGCTCCCAGGCCGGCGACAGGGTGATGATGGGCAGGGTTCCGCCCTGGTCCTGATACTGGGCGCAGATCTGCCGGCCCAGCCGGGCGCGGACATGCTCGACCACGTCGCGCGGATTTTTCACGCCGCCAGCCACTTCTGCGACCGCCTCGACGATCGCGCCGAGGTCCCGGATCGAGACCCGCTCGGAGAGCAGGAACTGCAGCACCCGCTGGATGCCGGTGGTCGAGATCTGCGACGGCACGATCTCCTTGAGCAACTCGGCATGTTCCTTAGGCAGCTCGCGCAGGAGCTTCGAGACCTCGACGTGGTTGAGGAGTTCGGAGACGTGCGCCTTGATCACTTCCGTGAGATGAGTCGAAACCACGGTGGCGGCGTCCACGACCGTGTAGCCCTTGAGCTGCGCCTGATCGCGCAGCGCCGCGTCGATCCAAGTGGCGGGCAGTCCGAAGGTCGGCTCCAGCAGGTGCTGGCCGGGCAACTGCACCTGCCCGCCCATCGGGTCCATCGCCATGAACTGGCCCGGGAAGATCCGCCCCGTGCCCGCCTCGATCTCCTTGACCCGTACCACGTAGGTGTTGGCGTCGAGCTGGACGTTGTCGAGGATGCGCACGGACGGCATCACGAAGCCGAGTTCCGCCGCGAGTTGGCGGCGCAGGGCCTTGATCTGGTCCGTCAGCCGATCCTGCCCTTCGCCGTTGACGAGGGCCAGGAGCGCGTAGCCCATCTCGAGCTTGAGGTCGTCGAGCTTCAGGAGATCGGTGACGGTTTCCTCCTTCGCCGCCGCTGCGGCGGCCACCGCCTTCGGGTCGATCGGCGCACCCGACGCGTCGAGGGGCGGCGCCAGCTTGGCGGTCTTGTTGATGCGCCACGCGGCGTAGCCGGCCCCGCCGCCCAGCAGCAGGAACGGCAGCATCGGCATGCCGGGCAGCAGGGCGATCAGCAGCATCACGGCCGCCGACATGCCGAGCGCCTTGGGGTAATGCGCGAGCTGCTTGCCCAGCGCCTTGTCGGCCGCGCCGCGCACGCCGGCCTTCGAGACCAGCAGGCCCGCGGCCGTCGAGACGATCAGCGCTGGCACTTGGCTCGCGAGGCCGTCGCCGATGGTCAGCAGCGTGTAGCTCTTGGCGGCGTCACCGAAGCTCAGGCCCTGCTGGGCGACGCCAATGATGATGCCGCCCACCACGTTGATGAAGGTGATCAGCAGGGCGGCGACCGCGTCGCCGCGGACGAACTTCGACGCGCCGTCCATCGCGCCGAAGAAGGAGGATTCCTCCTCGAGCGCCGCGCGCCGGGCCTTGGCGGCCTTCTCGTCGATCAGGCCCGCCGACAGGTCGGCGTCGATCGCCATCTGCTTGCCGGGCATAGCGTCGAGGGTGAAGCGGGCCGCGACCTCGGCGATGCGGCCCGAACCCTTGGTGATCACCACGAAGTTCACGATGATCAGGATCGCGAATACGATGATCCCGATGACGAAGTTGCCACCCATCACGAAATGGCCGAACGCCTCGATCACGTGGCCGGCCGCCGCCGTTCCCTCGTGACCGTGCCCGAGGATCAGGCGGGTCGAGGCGAGGTTCAGGGCAAGCCGCAGCATCGTGGCGATGAGCAGCAGCGTCGGGAAGACGGTGAATTCCAGGGGGTTGTCGATCGACAGGCCGGTCATCATGATCAGCACCGACATGATGATCGAGACCGCCAGCAGCAGGTCGAGCAGGATCGCCGGCAGCGGGAAGATCAGCACCGCCAGGATCGCCATGACGCCGGTGGCGAACAGCAGGTCCGAGCGCTTCGACAGAGCCTGGAGGTCGCCGCGCGTGGGCAGCGCGATCTGGCCCAAGACCGCCGCCGCTCCCATCCGTGCCGGCGCGCTCGCCGTCTCCGCCATCGAACTCACCCGCCGCCCGCTGCCAGGAGGGCTTCCCACCGGCGCACCCGGCAAGATCTGCCGGGCGGATGGTTAGCGGGACGTTAAGCTTGAGGCCTGCGCCTGATGGAACCCGGGTGGGGTCTGCCGCTTGATCGGTCAGCAGCCGCCCACCGCAGGGCGAGTTCCTGCTGATCCGTCCGCAGTCTGGCGGTGATGTCGGCACGCGCGCGGCGCAGACCCGCGGATCCTGGAGCCTCCCATGACCACACGCGCCCTGACCGCCTTGTTCGACGATTATGAAGCCGCCGCGCGTGCGGTGGACCAGCTGGAGGCGGCGGGGATTCCCCACAGCGACATCAGCATCATCTCGAACCGGACCAAGACCGCACCGTCGAGACCGCAACCGTCCGACACCGCCGCGCCTGTCACCGCAGAGGCGGTCGACGCCGCGGGCACGGGGGCCACGGTCGGCACGGTCCTGGGCGGCGGTGCGGGCCTGCTTGCCGGCCTCGGGCTGCTCGCGATCCCGGGTCTGGGCCCCGTGGTCGCCGCCGGATGGCTCGTGACCGCCCTGACGGGCGCCGGCGTCGGAGCCGCGGCCGGAGGCCTGATCGGCGGTTTGACCGGGGCAGGACTGAGCGAGGGCGAGGCCGAAACCTATGCCGAGGGCGTACGCCGGGGCGGTACTCTGGTCACCGTGCGGGCCGACGAGGCCCAGGCGGATCGTGCCTTGAACCTGCTCAACCGGGCGGGCTCGATTGACCTCGACGAGCGTGCGGAAGGCTGGCGCGCGCAAGGTTGGACCGGCGGCACGGTTGGACCGGCCGCGGACCGGACAGCATCGCGGGTGCCCCCCGAAATCTGAGACTGGGTCCCCGGGGGATGTTCGGCTCAGGCCATCATCTTCCGGGCGAACATGGCGGCGGCGAACAGCAGCCCGGCGCCTATGGCGATCAGGCTGGACATCAGCATCCGCCGCGGCTCGACCGAGGATTCCGCCTTCACGGGTTCGACGATCGGGCTGAAGAACTCCACCTGTCGGGCCGCGATGATGCGTGACCGCTCATAGGCGGTCAGCACCTGCTGGTAGTACTTCTCGGCGTTCTTCCGCTCGGTTTCCAGCGTCTCGAAGCGTGTCAGCGCGTCGGACAGCAGGCCCTTCTGCGAAGGGTCCTGGCTTGCCGCCTGCTGCTCGATATGGGCGATGTTCTCGTCGAGATCCTTGATCTGCTGCTTGATGTCGAGGATCCGGCGCGAGTCCGGCCCAAGGTCCCGCTGGCCGATCGCGAGCTGCACCGCGAGGTTGATGCGGGCGGCGCGCAGTTCCGAGATCATCTTCAGGTTGGCGAGGTTCGACTTCTCCGCGTCGAGCACACCCTGCCGGTTGCGCAAATCCCGGGTTTCGAGGCGGATCTTGGTCATCCTCTCCTCGGCGAGTTTCAACTCGCGAGTGCTCTCCGCCATGGCCTCCGTGCGGGATTTGACGCTGAGGTCGTTCACCATCCGCTCAGCCTCTTTCATCACCGCCCTGGCGATGGCGAGAGACTGTTCGGGATCGAAGGCCGCGACGGTCACCGACATGATGCCCGAGCCCGCTTCGACGTCGACTTCGACGCGCCGCTTCCAGTACCGGACGAACTTCTCGATGGGCTTCTCAGGATCGAAGCGAGAGAAATAGTCGATGCTGTCGTCGCTGAACCACTGGCGCAGCGGTAGCTGCCCCTCGATGATCTCCACCATCGGCCGGCTCAGGATGTACTCGCGGGTGATCATCGTGTCCTGCGCGGCCATCTGATTCTGGCCGCTGGAGCTGCTGGAGGAACCCGCCGCTTCCGACATTCCCTTGTCGGATGCTCCGATCGCCGGACGGATCGCGAAGCGCGCCTCGCTGACATACCGATTCGACGCGATCAGCCCGTAATAGATCGCTCCGGCCAGTACCGGCATGACGAAGCACAGGATGAAGAGGATTGGGATCCAAGGGTCGTTCTTGGCGTGGGTCTGATAGGACCGAATGCCCTTCTTCCGATCGGCGAAGCGCGACATGCGCGCGATCTGCCGAAGAGACTCGGCGATCGCCTGCTGCCGATCGATGGTCGTGACCGGCTGCCCCTCGGCTTTCCGGATCTCCATGTTCATGGCTTGATTCCGGCCTCCCCGGCCTCGACGGTCGATCCGTACACGCTCCGTCGCCGCATCGTGGCGCGGAGCTTCGGCGGCTTTCGCACGCCCAGACGGCAAAAGCATGTCGTCCTGGGCTTTCGTGAACGTGCTGACCCACAACAGAACATCGCCAACCCCCAACAACCTGCAGTGACGGCCGCTCGCCGGCCAAGACGCGACCGGTAGGTCTCGCCCCGGCAGATCGACCGTCCGGAACGTCGCCGCTGGAAAGAAAATGCCTTTTGTCACCCCCGGCGTTGACGGCATTTCAGATTTGGCATACCAAATACCACACACCGTGGCTGCGGCGGCGCCGTCGCAGAGGCGAGTTGGAACTTTAGCTCCGAACACGAGCAGGAGGGCCAATGACGATCCAAGCGAGTCTGGTCAGCGCGCTGACAGCGCGGAACGGAACCCGCCACCAGGTTGAAGCTGGTGCCGGCAGCTGACGCGATGGCATTGGCGCAGAGGTCGGACGACATCGTCGGACTGGCCGAGGCCATCGGGGACGCCGTGGTGGTGTCGGACCCAGACGGTGCGATCACTGTCTGGAACCCGGCCGCCGAGCGCATCTTTGGCTTCAGCGCCGCCGAGGCGTTGGGCCGCACGCTCGACCTGATCACGCCCGAGCGGCACCGTCGTCGCCACTGGGACGGATACGCGAAGACCATGCGTACCGGCGTCACTCGCTACGGGGCAGAGACCCTGAGGGTGCCGGCGCTCCACAAGGACGGCCGCCAGCTCTCCATCGCCTTCACGGTTGGGATGGTGCGGGACGCCTCCGACCAAGTGACCGGCATCGTCGCGGTGATCCGCGACGAGACCGAGCGCTGGGCCGAGGAGAAGCGCCTCCGCCAGCGCGTCGCCGACCTCGAAGCCGCCGCGGACCGGTCCTGACGGGCAGCTTGAGCCCGCAGGAAGATCCGCAGGATCCGATCACCAAACCGCACAGGGAGAACGCCCCATGAGCAAGCCGCTGGAAGGCATCAAAATTATCGACTTCACGCACGTTCAGGCCGGTCCTGCCTGCACGCAGCTCCTCGCGTGGTTCGGCGCCGACGTGATCAAGGTCGAGCGCCCCGGCGCCGGCGACGTGACCCGCACGCAGCTGCGCCACGTCGAGGACGCGGACGCGCTCTACTTCACGATGCTGAACTCGAATAAGCGCTCGCTCACCCTCGACACCAAGACCCAGGCCGGCAAGGAAGTCCTTGAGAAGCTCATCAAGGACTCCGACGTCATGGTCGAGAATTTCGGCCCCGGCGCCCTCGACCGTATGGGCTTCTCCTGGGCGCGTATCCAGGAACTGAACCCGGGCATGATCCTGGCCTCGGTGAAGGGCTTCTCCGACGGCCACCATTATGAGGACCTGAAGGTCTACGAGAACGTCGCCCAGTGCGCGGGCGGTGCCGCCTCGACCACGGGCTTCTGGGACGGGCCGCCCACCGTCAGCGCCGCGGCGCTCGGCGACTCCAACACCGGCATGCACCTCGCCATCGGCATCCTCACGGCGCTTCATCAGAAGAACAAGACCGGCAAGGGCCAGAAGGTCGCCGTGTCGATGCAGGACTCGGTGATCAACCTCTGCCGGGTGAAGCTGCGCGACCAGCAGCGCCTCGACGCCCTCGGCTACCTCGAGGAGTACCCGCAGTACCCGCATGGCGAGTTCTCCGACGTGGTGCCGCGCGGCGGCAACGCGGGCGGCGGCGGTCAGCCGGGCTGGGTCCTGAAGTGCAAGGGCTGGGAGACCGACCCGAACGCCTACATCTACTTCACCATCCAGGGCCATGCCTGGGCGCCGATCTGCAAGGCGCTCGGCCACGAGGAGTGGATCACCGATCCGGCCTACAACACCCCGCGGGCTCGGCAGGATAAGATCTTCGACATCTTCAAGACGATTGAGGAGTGGCTCGCCGACAAGACCAAATTCGAGGCGGTCGACATCCTGCGCACCTACGACATTCCCTGTGCGCCGGTGCTGTCGATGAAGGAGATCGCCGAGGACAAGTCCCTGCGCGAGAGCGGAACCGTCGTCGAGGTGGCGCACCCGAAGCTCGGCAAATATCTGACCGTCGGAAGCCCGATCAAGTTCTCCGACATGCAGGTCGAGGTGAAGGCTTCGCCGCTGCTAGGCGAGCACACCGACGAGGTGCTGGAAGGCCTCGGCTACACGCAGGAGCAGATCCGGGCGATGCACGAGGCCCGCGCGGTCTGATCGACCGGCACCATTTGCGGTCCTGAGACAGGGGGGTGCCTCGCGGCGCCGCCCTTTTCCATGCGCCGGCACCGAGGCCGCTCCGCGCTTGCGAGCGGAGCGAAGCAATCCAGGACAGTGCGACGTCGCCGAGTCGCTGAGCTCGTTGCTCCCGGGTTGCCTCGCAAGGGCCGACGGGGGGCGCCTTCGGAGACGGTTCGGAGAGACGGTTGGTCGGGTCCCTGATCCGGCGCACGGGCGCGCGATCGGACGGCACCCCCGCTTTGGGATGTATGACTACGCGGCGCCCGCAGCCGCCAGGAAGAACGCCACAGCCTGCGCAACGACTGGCGGCTGGTGCGCGTGGGGGCCGTCGTACTCGACATAGGTCACGTCGTAGCCGGCATCCCGCAGCTTGGGCACGTGGACGCGTGCGCTTCGATCGATCGGGATCTGCTCGTCCCGGATGCCGTGCGACAGGAAGATCCGCGGCGCGCCGACCTGCAGATGCACCGAGAGGAAGCCGGCCGACGAGACGATGAGCTGGCGCGCCACGTCACCGTTGGCGAGTCCGAGGGAGAGCGTGTAGCTGCCGCCGTCCGAGTGTCCGGCAAAGCAGAGGTGCTCCGGATCGAGCAGGAACCGGTCCGCTACGGCCGTGAGGGCCGCCGCAATGCGCTCCCGGTCGGGCCCGTGGCCGGCGATGACGATGTCCCAGGTCGGAAACAGCGATTGCGGAACGAGGAGCAGGAAGCGCTCGGCCCGCGCGTGCTCCTCCAGCATCGGCAGGATACGCTCGGCGCTGCCGCCGCCACCGTGGAACAGCACGACGAGCCGGCAGGGTCGTCGCGGATCGAGGCCTTCGGGAACCACCAGCACGGCGTCGCGCTCGGCGAAGAGGCCGAGGTCATGCCGGCCCGGGGGGAGAGGCTCGTGCGTGGGCAGACGGTGGCGGAACTGGAGGCGTCCCGCGAGGTCGGGGTCGATCATGGCGGGACGTCCGTGGCGTGGTCCGAAGCAAAGACGGCCGG
>NZ_JBKFBO010000147.1:0-58003 GCF_053346215.1 Methylobacterium sp. A49B | reverse complement strand
CCGGCCGGCATGAAGACGTCCCGGTCGCGGGCCCCGAAGGGCCCGCCGGCCTCACTTCTTCTTCTTGATGCCGCTCTGCGGGTTGAGGCTGCCGATGTTGCCGCTCTCGCTGCCGGCCGCCGGGTCGATGACGGCATTGACCAGTGCGGGGCGGCCCGAGTTCATCGCCTCATTGACCGCGCGGGTCAGCTCGTCCGGCGTGGTGACGTGGTAGCCCACGCCGCCGAAGGCCTCCATCATCTTGTCGTAGCGGGAATCCGGCACGAACACGGTGGTGGCCGGGTCGCGACCGGTCGGATCCGTGTCGGTGCCGCGGTAGATGCCGTTGTTGTTGAACACCACGATGCAGACCGGCAGGCCGTACCGGCAGATCGTCTCGACCTCCATGCCGGAGAAGCCGAAGGCGCTGTCACCCTCCACGCAGAGCACCGGCTTGCCGGTCTCGACGGCGGCCGCGACGGCGAAGCCCATGCCGATGCCCATGATGCCCCAGGTGCCGACGTCCAGGCGCTTGCGCGGCTGGTACATGTCGATGATGCCCCGGGCGAGGTCGAGGGTGTTGGCGCCCTCGTTGACCAGGATCGCGTCCGGCCGCTCCTTCACGATGGTGCGGAGCGCTCCGAGCGCGGCGTGGAAGGTCATGGGCGAGGCGTTGCTCATGAGCTTCGGCGCCATCTTGGAGATGTTCGCCTCGCGCTTGGTCTTGAGCGTCTCGATCCAGTCGGACGGGGGCTGCTGCCAGCCCTTGCCCATGCCGTCGAGCAGCGCCTGCACGCAGGAGGCGATGTCGCCGACTACCGGGGCCACGATCTCGACGTTCGAGTCCATCTCGCGGGGCTCGATGTCGATCTGGATGAACTTGGTCGAGCCCGGCTCGCCCCAGCTCTTGCCCTTGCCGTGCGACAGGAGCCAGTTGAGACGGGCGCCGATCAGCAGCACCACGTCCGAGTCCTTCAGCGCCGTGGAGCGCGCCGCGCCGGCCGAGAGCGGGTGGGTGTCGGGCAGGAGGCCCTTGGCCATGCTCATCGGCACGTAGGGGATGCCGCTCGTCTCGACGAGCGCGCGGATCGCCTCGTCGGCCTGGGCGTAGGCGGCGCCCTTGCCGAGAACGATCAGCGGCCGCTTGGCGGATTTCAGGACCTCGAGCGCCCGGGCGATCGCCTCGGGGGCGGGGTGCTGGGCGGGCGCCGGATCGATCACCTTGACCAGCGACTTCTGGCCGGCCTCGGCGTCCATCACCTGGGCGAACAGCTTGGCGGGCAGGTCGAGGTAGACGCCGCCCGGACGGCCGGAGCAGGCGGCGCGGATCGCGCGGGCGACGCCGATGCCGATATCGGCGGCGTGCAGCACGCGGAAGGCCGCCTTGCACAGGGGCTTGGCGATGGCGAGCTGGTCCATCTCCTCGTAGTCGCCCTGCTGAAGGTCGACGATCTCACGCTCGGAGGAGCCCGAGATCAGGATCATCGGGAAGCAGTTGGTGGTCGCGTTGGCCAGAGCGGTCAGGCCGTTGAGGAAGCCCGGGGCCGAGACGGTGAGGCAGATGCCCGGCTTCTGGGTGAGGAAGCCCGCGATGGCCGCCGCGTTGCCGGCATGCTGCTCGTGGCGGAACGAGATCACCCGCATCCCTTCGGCCTGGGCCATGCGGCCGAGATCGGTGATCGGGATGCCCGGGACACCGTAGATCGTCTCGATGCCGTTGAGCTTGAGCGCGTCGATGACGAGGTGGAAGCCGTCGGTCAGATCGGGCTCCGCCTCGACCTCGGGTGCGGGGTGAACGATCTTGGCGAGTGCGGTCATCGGAGGTCTCCGGAGGATAGGATCGGCTTGGACGGGACGAGCGGGCTCACGCCGCCCGGATCGGTTGAGGGGCGATCGCCGCGGGATGCTCCTCCGCGGCGAGGTAGCGGGCCCGCATCGGGCGCAGGACGAACATCGCCATCGCCGCTGCCGTCACGTTGAGGACGATGATCAGCGTGAACACCGCCGACCAGCCGTAGGCTGCCGAAAGGATGCTGGCGAAGGGAACGAGGAAGGCCGCGGTGCCCTTGGCGGTGTAGAGCAGGCCGGCATTGCTGGCGGCGTATTTGGAGCCGAACGTGTCGCCGCAGGTTGCCGGGAACAGCGAGTAGATCTCGCCGAACACTCCAAAATACACCGCGGTGGCCAGGACGAACACCATCGGTATGTGACCGTAGGTCAGCAGCACGATCACCGCCAGCGCCGCCGTCGAGAAGGCGATGAACATCGTGTTCTCGCGGCCGATGTTATCGGAGACATAGCCGAAGAACGGCCGCCCGAACCCGTCGAAGATCCGGTCGAGCGAGATCGCCAGCGTCAGCGCCGCCATCTGGAGGCCGAACAGGCTCACCGGTACGCCGGCCACCTGGAAGTCGTGGGCGATCGGGGCGATCTGCGCCGCTGCCATCAGGCCGCCGGAGGCGACCATCACGAACATGGCGTACATGACCCAGAAGACCGGGGTGCGCACCGCCTCGCGGGGGCTGCGGTCGACCTTGGTCTGGGGCAGGCGCAGGCTCTTGCGCTGAACCGGCATGGTGGTCGACGGCTTGCGCAGCAGGAAGGCGAGGGCCAGCACGACGACGCCCTGACCGATTCCAAAATACAGGAAAGCGTCCTGGTAGCCGCTGGACGCGATCATGCGGGCGATCGGCACCACCGTAATGGCGGCGCCGGCGCCGAAGCCGGCCGCCGTGGCGCCGGCGGCGAGGCCGCGGCGGTGGGGGAACCACTTGAGCGCGTTGCCGACGCAGGTGCCGTAGACCGAGCCCGCACCGATGCCGGCGATCACGGCGCCCAGATAGAGCATCGCCAGGCTGTCGGCGTAGGCGTTGATTGTCCAGGCCAGGGCGATCATCACGCCGCCGAAGGCAACCACGATCTTCGGACCGTAGCGGTCGACGAACCACGCCTCGACGGGCACCAGCCAAGTCTCGGTGGCGACGAACAGCGTGAACGCGAGCTGGATCGCCGCGCGGCCCCAGTGGTAGCGCTGGTCGATCGGGTCGACGAACAGCGTCCATCCGTATTGCAGGTTGGCGATCATGGCCATGCAGATCACGCCGAAGGCGAGCTGCCACCATTTCGCCGACGGCGAATCCTGGCGTTCCATCCCTGAGCCTTTCACTTAGGCGGCGCGGCCTTGCTGCGGCGGCGTCTCTCGTGCGCCGCCAATCATGCACATCCGTTCTAGGTATGCAATATACCAGGGTGAGACGGACGGAATGAACTGTCAGGGCGGCGATATTATGCCATTTGCCCGGCCGGCGGAATCCGGCCCCATGCGCCGAGCGTCGGCGCATCCGAAGGGCTCAAGGTTTCGTCCAAGACCGGCAAGGCGGCCGGGTCTGCCGGAACCCCGATGAGCTGGCGCGCCGCCGCCCATTCGGGCTCATCCCTTATCTTCTTCAGGGCGACCGGATCCAGGGCCGACACGCGCCCGCGGTCGAGGCGCAGGATCACCCGGCCGGTCTCGGCCTGGACGAAACGGATCACTGCCATCCGGCGCAGGCACTCGCGCAGGAAGGCCGTGTTGGCTGAGGCCGAGAGGTCGGCACCCTTGAACACCGTGTCCGGACAGCGGGCGAAGATGTCGACCTTCCGGAAGCGCTCGATGTCGAACAGGCCCCGCACGTCCAGGATGTTGAGGATGCCGTCGGCCCAGAACGCAATGGTGCGCGGGCGCTCGCCGAGCGGCACACTGTTGTCGAGGAACTCGCAGACCACCTGCTTGTCCCGGGACAGCGCCCAGTTGAAGAACAGGCGCGGCATGCCGGTATAGGCCTCGACGTTGTGGGCCAGGAGATCCTCGACTGCCTTGTAGCGGCCGAAGAGTTCGCCGCGCTTCCAGGCCCGCTCGACGGTATCGGCCGGGGGCGTGACCATGAACTGCATGTAGACCCGGTCACCGAACCGGGTGAGCAGCTGGCCGCCGCCGTCGGAACCGGCCTCGGCCTGGAAGCTGTCGAACCGGAACCGGTCGATGAGCAGATTCGAGATCCGCCGCTCCGCCGCCTTCCGCGTTACGTAACGGTCGAGCTTCATGTCGATGATCTCGACCTCGTAGCCCGTGAGCGTCCCGGCATAGCGGGAGGCCTCGCCCAGACTGTCGTAGTCGAGGAGGTACTTGCGCCAGACGTCCGGGGTGATGACGGCGAAGTCGGACCACGCCATGCCGAGGCGCTTGGCGAGATCGAGTTGGTAGGGGCGGATCGTGCTCTTGCCGGAGGCTGAGGCTCCCTTCACATTCATCACCACCGGGTAGTCCTGCGGCGCTAGGCGGCGGTAGCCATGCGCCTCGACCACAGCGGCGATCCAGGGTTCAATCTGCTCGCCGATGCGACGGCTGCCGTAGCCGTTCGAGACGAGCGTTCCGGCGATGGCCTTCAGGAGGGCGGCGTCACGGATGACGGCGTTCTGCCGGGCGATGAGGCCGGACACGACCGTGCGCAGGGCCTCGCAGGCGGCGACTTCCAGGCCCTCTCCGGACTCGGCGGCGCGGCGCTGCCAGGATTCGAGATGGCGCAGGGCCCGGGTGGCGAGATCCTCGCGCGGGGTTTCGACGGCGGGCGGTCGCCGGCCGAGGAGCCTGTCGAGCCAGCCCGGCTCAGGCGGCGGCGGCGCCGGCCGGTCGTCCAGGATGGCGGCGACCTCGCGGGCTAGCACGGCGTCGGCTTCCGCGCGGATCCGGGCCAGGGCGGCCTCGACCTCGCCCAGGCGAGGCTCGACGCCCTCGCGCAGGATCGTGGCCACGATCGCGCGGAAGTTCACGCCGAGATCGGCGTAGACCGCTCCCACCGGCACGGACAGGTCGGACATGACCCGGATCAGGACCTCGTGGACGACGAGGCGAGCGGCCCGGAAGCGCGTCAGCTGCCGGGCAGGCAAGCCGCACAAGTCGCTGAGGTCGAGGGCGTCGCGGAGCGGCGTCTCGACATGCTCCGGGCGGTAGACGGTGACCAGCGGCAGGAAGGCCGAGGGCAGGTCGGAGCGAACGCCCGGGTTCCAGGGGCCGATCGCTGGATCCGAGGTCCGGGTCGCCGCGTCCGTCATCTGCGCGTCTTTCTCCCCCCTCTGCGGGGAGGAGTGACCCCCGAAGGCAGTCGGGCCGGGACAGAGTCCCGCAAGAGGGGGGCGGCGGTGCAGAAAGAGGCTTTGCCCGTCATGCAGGCCGCGCCCTGTTCTGAACCCGCGCTCCCCTCTCCCGACCCCTGCTGACGCAGGAGCGACCCTCCCCCGCAGAGGAGGAAGGGCGCGTGTCAGATCGGGAAGGCGAGCCGCGGACCCTCAAACTGCACCTTCCAAAAGCAGCTAGAATACCTTCTGGAACCAGCCATGGGCATCGTTGGTGTTGCCCCGCTGGATGTCGACGAGCAGGCTCCGTAGCCGCTGGGCCACGGGGCCGGCCTTGCCGTTCCCGATGGTGAAGCTCTCCTCGCGGCCCTTCACGGTGCCGATCGGCGTGATCACCGCGGCTGTGCCGCAGGCGAAGGCTTCGGTCAGGCGGCCCGCCCGCACGTCGGCGCGCCACGCGTCGATCGTGTAGGGCTCCTGCCTGACGGTCAGGCCGGCCTCACGCGCCAGCGTGATCACCGAGTCGCGGGTGATGCCCGGCAGGATGCTGTCCGAGAGCGGCGGGGTCACCAGCGTGCCGTCCTCGAAGACGAAGAACACGTTCATGCCGCCGAGCTCCTCGATGAAGCGGCGCTCGGCCGCGTCGAGGAACACGACCTGCTCGCAGCCCTGCGCGGCCGCCTCCGACTGCGCCGCGAGGCTCGCCGCGTAGTTGCCGCCGCACTTGGCCGCGCCGGTGCCGCCCGGGGCCGCGCGGGTGAAGTGCTCCGAGACCCAGACCGTGACGGTCCCGGTCGGATCCTTGAAGTAGGAACCCACCGCCGAGGCGATCGTCACGAACAGGTATTCCGAGGCCGGCTTCACGCCGAGGAAGGCCTCGCTGGCGATCATGAACGGACGCAGATAGAGGCTGCCGTCCGGCGTGTCGGGGATCCAGGCGCGATCGATCGCGACGAGCTTGCGCATCGCCTCGACGAAGGCATCCTCGGGGAAGGGCGCCATGGCCATGCGCTCGGCCGAGCGCCGGAAGCGCAGGGCGTTGGCTTCGGGCCGGAACAGCGCGGCGCCGCCATCGGCCGTGCGGTAGGCCTTGAGGCCCTCGAAGATCTCCTGGGCGTAGTGCAGCACGGCGGCGGCGGGATCGAGCGGGATCGCTTCGCGCGCCTGGATCCGCGCGTCGTGCCATCCGCGGCCGGCCGAGTAGCGCGCCACCACCATGTGGTCGGTGAACACCTTCCCGAAGCCCGGATTCGCCATCAGCGCGGCCCGCTCGTCGGCGGTCCGCGGGGCGGGATGACTTTGGATCTCGAAGGTCAGGTCGCTCACGGTGTGGTCCTCATCGGCTGAGGCCCTTATGGCGCGCTCCGGCGCGCGAATCTACGGAGCCGGCGCATGACGGCGTCGCCGCACATGCGAATCACCCCGGACCGGCGGGGTCCGACAGCTGCAATCGGTGCAGGCGCGCGTAGGCGCCGTCGGCCGCCATCAAAGCGTCGTGGCGCCCGGTCTCGATCACCCGGCCGGCTTCCATCACGGCGATCTGATCGGCGTCGCGCACGGTGGAGAGCCGATGGGCGATCACCAGGGTCGTGCGGCCGCGCATCAGCCGGGTCAGCGCCTCCTGCACGAGGCGCTCCGATTCGGAGTCGAGGGCCGAGGTCGCCTCGTCGAGGAGCAGGATCGGTGCGTCCTTCAGGAAGGCGCGGGCCAGCGCCACCCGCTGCCGCTCGCCGCCAGAGAGCCGTCCGCCACCGGGGCCGACCCGGAAGTCGTAGCCCTCCGGCAGAGCCGTGACGAAGCCGTGGGCCGCGGCAGCCTGGGCCGCCGCCTCGATCTCCCCCCGGGGGGCGCCGGGCCGTCCGAACCCGATATTGGCGGCGATCGTGTCGTCGAACAGCACCACGTCCTGCGAGACGACCGCGACCGACGCCCGCAGCGATGCCAGGGTCACGGCACGGACGTCCTGGCCGTCGATGGTCACGGCCCCCTCGATCACGTCGTAAAGCCGCGGGACGAGATTGAGCAGCGAGGATTTTCCGGATCCCGAGCGCCCGACGAGCGCGGTGACCGAGGCCGCCGGGACGACGAGGTCGATCCCTTCCAGGGCCGGCGCGTCGGGCCGGTAGCGGAAACGGACTCCCGCGAAACGGATCGCGCCGGCGGTCACCGAGAGCGTCCGTGCCTCCGCCGCCTCGCGGATGGCGGGGGCCTCGTCCATCACGTCGAAGTAGCGCCGCAGCGCGGCGGCGGCCTCCTGCAGGATGGCGTTGAGATTCCCGAGGGCCCGGGCCGGCTGAGCGGCGAGCAGCAGCGCCGCCACGTAGCCGGTGAAGTCGCCGACTGTCTTTTCCCCGGCCAGGACCCGCTGTCCGACCAGCACGAGCACGCCCGCCACCGCGATGCCGCCGCCGATCTCAAGGAGCGGATCGAGGCGCCCGCGGGCGTTGGCGGCCTTCATCTTGAGGCGCCGCACCTCGTCGAGCGACTGGGCGGCCCGGCCCTTCAGGTAGGTCTCCATGGCATAGGTCTTGGCGACCCTGGCCCCCTGCAGGCTCTCGGAAATCAGGCTGGCTGTGGCGCCCATCTGCTCCTGCGTCGACGTCGAGACCCGCCGCAGCTTCTTGCCGATCCGCCCGATCGGCCCCGCCACGAATGGCACCGTGACACCGGCTACCAGGGTCAGCACCGGATCCATCCAGATCAGCGCCGCGACGAGGCCGATCAGCATGGCGATGTCGCGCAGCAGGACCGTCGAGATGCGGGTCAGCGCCTCCTTGATGAAGGCGAAGTCGGTGGTGAAGCGCTGGGTCAGCGCCGCCGGGCTCTCGCGGCCGAGCTGCGCGAGGTCGGACTCGATCAGGTGCCCGTAGAGGGCCGCCTGCATGTCGGCCTCGACCCGGGTGACCACCCGGTTGGTCAGCACCGTCTGGCCGTAGAGGGCGAAGCCCCGCGTAGCCGTGACCACGATCACCACCAGCGGCCCGTAGGCGATCGCCGCCGCATCCTTGCGGTCGAACGCGTCGAACGCGGCCTTGATCAGCGCCGGGTAGAGTCCGGTCGAGGCGCCCACCAGCGCGATCAGCACCAGCACCACGGCCAGGGTCGCCCGGTGCGGATACAGCCACGTGCGCCAGAGCCGGGCGAGAAGGGGGGCCGTGTCGCCGGGAAGGCGCGCCATGAAACCTACCGGGTCGGGTCAGTGCCGGCCCCGGGCGGGATGGGCGGCGGCAGCGGTGTGCCGCCGCCGCCGCCGCGGATCAAGGCCTTTGCTCAGCGACCGTCGTCCGGACCGTGGTCGTCGCCGGGGCCATGGCGCCAGCCGCCCCGCATGCCGTGTCCGCCCATTCGCCCCATCGGGCGGGCGAGGATCATGGCGCGCCGCTTCTGGTCCTGGTCCAGGCTGGCGTAGAGCGGCTGCGAGGCGTCGGCCAGCTTGCGAAGGGCCTCGCCGCGGGCGGTCGCGGCGTCCGCCATCGCCCGCAGGGCCGCGGGGGCGTCGTCGCCGAACCTGGGCCGGTCACGCATCGCCTCGCGGCGCTGCTCGCGCAGCTTGGCCATGTCGCGGATCGCCGACTCCACCGGCGGCCACAGCTTCTCCTGGTCGGCGTTGAGCTTCAAGCCGGCATGGAGGGCGGCGATGCGGGCATCCGTGAAGGCCGCACGATCCTCGGGGCTCAACGCGCTCCAGCGGCCGTGCCCGCGAAGGCCCTCGGGTCCGTGATCGTGCGCGACAGCCGCGCCCGCCAGCCCCAGGCCGAGGGCACCGGCGACGAGGATGGCCGCTCTCAAAGGTCGGGACATGGAAACCTCCGTCTCACGCTGAGACGCCACCGGTACCGACGGCCCGCGACAGCGTCCCACGCCGCGCATGGGACGCCAGGCATGTATCCCGCTTGTGTATGTAACACTGTTACATTAGGGCGGACGCGACGCAGTGTGTGGGAGGTGGCGTGGTGCGGCGGGCGGCGAGGACATTCCGGGTGGCGGTCTCCGCGATCCTGTTGCTCTGGCTCGGTCTCGCGGGACCGACGCGGGCCGCGGCGGAAGGCATGCCGGTCCGGGCCGTCGCGAGCTTCTCGATACTCGCCGATCTGGTCCGGCAGGTCGGTGGCGTGCACGTGACGGTGGCGACGCTGGTGGGACCGGATTCGGATGCCCACGGCTTCAGCCCGTCCCCGGCCGACGCGCGCAAGCTCGCCGAAGCCGACATCGTGTTCGTCAACGGTCTCGGGCTGGAGGGCTGGCTCGACCGGCTGATCCGCGCTTCCGGAACACGCGCGCCGGTCGTGACCGTCTCGGTGGGGGTGAAGCCGATCCTGGCCGAAGGCGAGCACGCCCCCGGCGACCCTGGTCGGGCGGACCACGATCACGCCGGCCACGACCATGGAGACCACGCCGTCGATCCGCACGCCTGGCAGAACGTCGCCAACGTGCGGACCTACGTGGCCGACATCCGCGACGGCCTCGCGAAGGTCGATCCGGCCCACGCGGACGCCTACCGGGAGGCCGCCACCCGCTACCTCGCGGAACTCGATGCCCTGGAGCGGGACATCCGCACGGCGATCACCGCCATCCCTCCGGAGCGGCGCCGGATCATCACAACGCACGATGCCTTCGGATACTACGCGGCGGCCTATGGTCTGCGCTTTCTCGCGCCCAAGGGTGTGTCCACCGACAGCGAGGCCAGCCCCCGCGACGTGGCGGCCATCATCCGGCAGATCCGCCGGGACCGCGTGCCCGCGGTCTTCCTGGAGAACATCAGCGACCCGCGGCAGATGGAGCAGATCGCCCGCGAGAGCGGCGCCCGCATCGGCGGCAAGGTCTTCTCGGACGCCCTGTCCGGACCGGACGGGCCGGCGCCGACCTATCTCGAGATGATGCGGACCAATCTTCGGGCCTTCGCGACGGCGCTGGCACCCGGCTGAGGATGCGGCGGTGCGGCGGAACTTCGCCTTCACCGGGTCGGACATGACATAGCGTAAACCGGCGGTTAAGAGGCCCCCACTAGCCTTACGGAACGGGTGCCAGCCGATCCTCGTGCGCGAGGGCTCGAGGCCTTGGGGCCTTGGGGAACGGCTTGGCTCGGAGATCGCGTGGCTTTCGGCCCTGACCGCTGGCGCTTCTATCGGCTTGTCGCACGCGAAGCTGCACGGGCAATCCGTGCTGCCAGCGCCAGCCTCACGGCCCCGCCCGACATCCTGGCCCGGATGCGCGTCACTGGGCTGGTGATCGCCCCCCAGGATCTGCGGACCTCCGACGCGACCTTTGCGGACGACATCTATTCCGGCCTGTTCGTGTTCGCCGGGCGCTCGCTGGCGGCCAGCGGCGGCTCGCCCTTCGACTACGCGCCGCCCTCGCCGGAATGGGCAGACGAGCTCTACGGCTTCGGCTGGCTGCGCCACCTGCGCGCCGCCGATACGGCTCTCGCCCGCGCCAATGCCCGCGCCTTCGTGGCCGACTTCATCGCCGGCCGGGGCGACCCGGTGCTGGCCCGTCATACGCCGGTGGCGGCGCGGCGGCTGATCTCGTTCCTGTGCCAGTCGCCCCTCGTTCTGGAGGGGGCGGACCACGGCTTCTACCAGAACTTCCTCAAGGCCATCGCCCGCAACGCGCAGCAGCTCGAGCGCGACCTCCGCCGGGGCGTGCCGCCGCAATGGCGCCTGAACGCGGCCGTGGCGCTCTGCTATGCCGGCCTGTGCTGCGACGGCATCCAGCCGATCCTGCGCCGGGCGACCCGGATCCTGTCGCGCGAACTCGACCGGCAGATCCTCACCGACGGCGGCCACCGCTCCCGCGACCCGCGCTTCGCCATGGAGCTGCTGCTCGACCTTCTGCCCCTGCGCCAGAGCTACCTCAGCCGCAGCGTCGAGCCGCCGATGGCGCTGCTGCGCGCCGTCGACCGGATGCTGCCGCTGCTGCGGCTGCTGCGCCATCCCGACGCCTCGCTCAGCCACTTCAACGGCATGGGTGCCACAGACGCGGACCACCTCGCGACGCTGCTCGTCTACGACGGCGCGCTCGCCCGGCCGCTGATGCATGCGCCGAACTCCGGCTACGAGCGCCTGGAGGGCGGGCGGGTCGTAATCGTGGCCGATGTCGGCGCCAGCCCGCCACTGCCCTACTCGGTCAATGCCGGCGCCGGTTGCCTCGCCTTCGAGATGTCGAGCGGCCCGCAGCGCATCGTGGTCAATTGCGGCCTGCCGGCGAGCGGGCCGGACCTGCGCCTGCTGGCCCGCTCGACCCCGGCCCATTCCACCGCCTCGGTGGCCGATGCCTCCTCCTGCCGGTTCCTCACGCGCACTGGGTGGTGGGGTGATCGTCAACTGGCCGACTGGCTGATCCGGCGGCGCGGCCCCGTGGTGCTGAGCGGCCCCGCGTCGGTGGCGGCCGAACGGGCCGAGGAGACCGACAGCACCATCCTGGCCGCCCGGCACAACGGCTACGCGCCGGAATTCGGCATCGTCCACGAGCGCCGCTGGCAGCTCTTCGCGGCGACCGCGCGGCTCGAAGGGCGGGATGCGTTCCTGCGTCAGGGGAAGGCGACAAGCAGGGGGCGAGTGCGCGGCCACGACGTGGCGATCCGCTTCCATCTGCACCCCGGCATCGCCGTGCGCGGCGTGCCGGAGGGGCTCGAACTCGCCTCGGCTCTCGGCGAGGTCTGGACGTTCCGCGCCGAGAACGCCGAGATCGCCATCGAGGAGAGCGTGTACTTCTCGGGCCTCACCGGGCCGCGGCGCACCGACCAAATCGTGCTGCATCTGCGCGTGTCCGAGGATGTCGAGGTACGCTGGAGCTTCGAGCGCCTCGCTTCCGCGCCACAACGGGGGGCGAGCCCTCCCTGACCGAGGCGGCTGGCCCGGTTCCCCGTTTCCGTGCTACCGCGCCGGACCATCTCGAACTTCGGCACGAAGCTATGGCGCACGATCAGGTGCGGGTCTCCCGCGCGCTCCTCTCGGTCTCAGACAAGACCGGCCTCATCGACTTCGCCCGCGCGCTCCACGCCCGCGGCGTGGCGCTGGTCTCGACCGGAGGGACGCACCGCACCCTGCAGGAGGCCGGGCTCTCGGTGACGGAGGTGGCCGACCTCACGGGTTTCCCCGAGATGATGGATGGGCGGGTGAAGACCCTGCATCCGGCCGTGCATGGCGGCCTGCTCGCCATCCGCGACAACCCCGAGCATCAGGCCGCGCTCGCCGCCCACGGCATCGGCGCGATCGACCTCCTGGTGGTCAATCTCTACCCGTTCGAGGCGACCATCGCGGCCGACAGGCCGGATGCCGACTGCATCGAGAACATCGATGTCGGCGGCCCGGCGATGATCCGCGCGGCGGCCAAGAATCACGCGGACGTAGCGGTCGTCACCGACGTGACGGACTATGCCGGCGTGCTCGCCGCGCTGGAGGCGCAGGACGGCACCCTCGGGGCGGACCTGCGCCGCGCGCTGGCCCAGAAGGCCTTCGCCCGCACGGCCGCCTACGACGCGGCCATCGCCAACTGGATGGCCGGCCGCTTCGGCGCCGCCGAGCCGGCAGCGTACCGGGCCTTCGGCGGCACCCTGGCGCAGGGGCTGCGCTACGGCGAGAACCCGCATCAGTCGGCCGCCTTCTACCGGACGCCGGGCAAGGCCCGACCGGGCGTGGCGACCGCCCGACAGCTCCAGGGCAAGGAGCTGTCCTACAACAATTTCAACGACACGGACGCCGCTTACGAGTGCGTGGCCGAGTTCGATGCCGCGCGGACGGCCGCGGTGGCGATCATCAAGCACGCCAATCCCTGCGGCGTCGCCGAAGGCGCGAGCCTGCTCGAAGCCTATGAGCGGGCGCTCAGCTGCGACCCGACCTCCGCCTTCGGGGGCATCGTGGCGCTCAACCGGACGCTGGACGCCGAGGCGGCGCGCAAGATCGTCGAGATCTTCACCGAGGTGATCATCGCTCCGGACGCCACACCGGAGGCGGCGGCCATCGTCGGCGCCAAGAAGAACCTGCGGCTGCTGCTGGCGGGCGGGCTGCCTGACCCGCGGGCGGCGGGCGAGACCGTGCGCACGCTCGCGGGCGGCCTTCTGGTGCAGGGTCGGGACGCGGCGGTGGTCGACGCCATGGACCTCAAGGTCGTCACCCGTCGTGCGCCCAGCGAGGCGGAACTAGCCGATCTCCGGTTCGCCTACCGGGTCGCCAAGCACGTGAAGTCCAACGCGATCGTGTACGCGAAGAACGGCGCCACCGTGGGAATCGGGGCGGGGCAGATGTCCCGGGTCGATTCCTCGCGCATCGCCGCCTGGAAGGCCGCCGAGGGGGCGAAGCGCCTCGGCTTGGCCGAGAGTCTCGCGGTCGGGTCCGTCGTCGCGTCGGACGCGTTCTTCCCCTTCGCGGACGGCCTGATCGCGGCAGCCGAAGCCGGTGCGACGGCCGTCATCCAGCCCGGCGGCTCCCTGCGCGACGCCGACGTGATCGCCGCCGCCGACGAGGCCGGGCTCGCGATGGTTCTCACCGGCCATCGCCACTTCCGGCACTGAGCCCTTGCGCGGCGCGGGCCGCCGACCCGACGCGGCCGCGCTCCGGTCCGTAGCGCGGCCCGAACTCCTCCGGTGGGTCGGCCCCGAGCCGGCCGTTCCCCGTTAACGATCCTCCGCGATCGACAGGGCCGATCCGCCAACGGTCGATCCGCGTCGGCCGATCTGGCTGATCGCTGTAGTGACATCGGGCGTTTGAAGACAAAACCAATTGCCGTATCGATATCGGCGCTAACGTCATCGATATAGATACATGATATTCGGCCTATAAGCTGCGGCGATCACCGAGAGACTGCGCGCAAGGCTTGCCATCCTCTGGCCGAATCTGCATATCTGGAGCCTTCACGGCCATCTTATCTGCGGAATGTGTGGCAGACGATGGCGCTCGGGTGATAAAATGCTCGTCGCGGCGATGTTGTTCGGTGTCGGGTTGCTGATTGGCCGTGTGTTCACGGTCATCATCTTGGCGATGACGTCCTGTGTGATCATGTTCACGGCCCTGACGATCTTTGTCAGCACCTACGGTCTCGACATCCTCCACGTGCTGATTACCCTGGGCTACCTCGCCGCCCATCAGTCCGGCTACCTGCTCGGCGCCTATTGCAGCGGGTATCAGGAGAACAACTGACGGTGCAGGCGACCGTCACCACCACCAGACCCATCGCCCGGCCTGATTGTTGATGACGGACCAGATCGCGATGGTCGCCAAGGACCAGCCGACAACAAACACAAGTGGTGGGCGCGTTCCGGCCCTCTGCCGCAAGTTCACCGAAGCGCCTCTCATGGTCAAGATCCGAATTCCTATCGTCGGGACGCCCTATACGGCGCAGAACCCCTTATGGTTCCAATAAACCGTGATGTCGCGAGCGAGAAAGAGGTCGATCCAACTTAGGTATGGAGCTGTAAGAGGCTCATGATGCGGCCTGAGAGTTCTCTCGGAAATCAGTTTTCAGTTTAAATATTCACGGTTGATGAGACAATGCATACGCATATTGAAAGGCAGATTTAGAAAAATCGAGAACTCAGCTCCCATATTCAGCGGATAACCCGACGGTGATTCGTCCATCGGCAGGGTGACGGAGCGTAGATGGTCTCCTGCAGCAAGTTGCAGTACCGGCCACCCTGGTTCGCTCCAGCCGATTGTCGCTGCGCTGCCGCGCCTCCCCCTTGAATGACGACGCCCAGACCGCCTGAGCGGCCTGGGCGCCTGATGATGCGACGCGCTGTGCCGATCAGGTATCCGCGAAGATGTCGCGGTCCTTGGTCTCGGGCACGAAGATCAGCCCGATGATCACAGTCGCGACGGCGATCACGATCGGGTACCAGAGCCCGAAGTAGATATCGCCCGTCTGCGCCACCATGGCGAAGGCAGTTGCCGGCAGCAGGCCGCCGAACCAGCCGTTGCCGATATGGTAGGGCAGCGACATTGAGGTGTAGCGGATCCGCGTCGGGAACAGCTCCACCAGCATCGCGGCGATTGGGCCGTAGACCATCGTGACGAACAGCACGAGGATGAACAGCAGGCCGATCACCTGAGCAACCTGCGGCCGGAAGATGTCGAACGGGTTCGACATCTTGACGATCTCGGCATCGCCGGCCTTCGGATAGCCCGCCGCTTGGAGCGCGGCGGTCGTGGCCTTGTTAGCCTCGGCATTGCCGCCCTGCGGATACGGGATCTCGGTGTCGTTGACCCGGATCGTCGTGGGCTGGCCGGCCGCGCCGGCGACGGTCGTGTAACGCACCGACGACTTCGACAGGAAGTCGCGGGCCAGATCGCAGGGGGCCGAGAACACCCGGGTTCCGACCGGGTTGAACAGCGTGCCGCAGCTCGCCGGGTCCGCCGTGACGGTGACCTTCACGTTCTCGATCGCCGCCTCCAGCTTCGGGTTGGCCGTGGAGGTGATGCCCTTGAAGATCGGGAAGAACGTCGCCGCCGCGATGGCGCAGCCCGCCAGGATGATGACCTTCCGGCCGATCTTGTCGGACAGCCAGCCGAAGACCACGAAGAAGCCGGTGCCGAGGAGCAGCGACCACGCGATCAGGAGGTTGGCCGTGTAGCCGTCGACCTTCAGGATCGATTGCAGGAAGAACAGCGCGTAGAACTGGCCCGTGTACCAGACCACGCCCTGGCCCGCGACGAGGCCGAACAGGGCGATGACCGCGAACTTGGCGTTCCGCCACTCGCCGAATGCCTCGGTCAGCGGCGCCTTCGAGGTCTTGCCCTCCTCCTTCATCTTCTTGAAGGCCGGCGATTCCGAGAGCTGCAGGCGGATCCAGACGGAGATCCCCAGCAACAGGACCGAGACCAGGAACGGGATGCGCCAGCCCCATTCGGCGAAGGCGGCCTCGCCGGTGATGCTCCGGGTCGCCAGGATCACCAGCAGCGACAGGAACAGGCCGAGCGTCGCGGTGGTCTGGATCCAGCTCGTGTAGAAGCCGCGCCGGCCGTTCGGGGCGTGCTCGGCCACGTAGGTCGCCGCGCCGCCATACTCGCCGCCGAGCGCCAGCCCTTGGGCGAGCCGCAGCACGATCAGGATGATGGGGGCCGCGATGCCGATGGTGGCGGCGTTGGGCAGCACGCCGACGATGAAGGTCGACAGGCCCATGATCAGGATCGTGACCAGGAAGGTGTACTTGCGTCCGACGAGGTCGCCGATGCGGCCGAAGACCAGCGCGCCGAACGGCCGGACGATGAAGCCGGCGGCGAAGGCGAGCAGGGCGAAGATGTCGCGCGTCGCGGGCGGATAGGCCGAGAAGAACTGGGCGCCGATGATCGCCGCCAGCGAGCCGTAGAGATAGAAGTCGTACCACTCGAATACCGTGCCGAGCGAGGACGCGAAGATCACGCGCTTCTCGGCCGAGCTCATCGGCCTTGCCGCTCCATCCGCCCGCGGTATCGCGGTTGCCACAGCCATGATCGGGTCCTCCCAGACGACATCCGCCGCCGGTGCCTCGACCGGCGGCGCGCTGATGAACGGCGCGCTCTCGTTTTGCGCGGCGCGCAGATCACCTATGCGTTACCGGAAGTCCGGCCCCGGTCAATTGGTAAAGCGTTCGTGATCGGGGCCATCAACATGCCCGGCTCCGGATCCTTGCCGACTGTGTCGCGAAACGACGAAGGGCGCGGCTTGCGCCGCGCCCTTACAAGGTCGCGTCGTTTCGTCGAGCGGTCAGTGCGCGTGCGCGCCGGCCGCCCCGATCCCGGTCTCGGAGCGCACGTACTGCGCCTCGAAGGCCGCCCGCTCGCGCTGGGCCCGGCGGGACCTGTCCATCAGCGACACGACCCAGATGGTCGCGAAGGCCAGCGGCATCGAGAACAAGGCCGGGTTGTCGTAGGGGAAGAGTGGGGCGGGGTTACCCAGCGTCGTCACCCAGACGGCCTTCGACAGCACCACCATGATGACCGCCGCGAGCAGACCGACGAGGCCGCCGGTGAGTGCGCCCCAGGTCGTGGTGCCCCGCCACAGGATCGACATGGCCAGCACCGGGAAGTTGCAGCTCGCCGCCACCGCGAAGGCGAGTCCGACCATGAAGGCGACGTTCTGGTTCTCGAACACGTAGCCGAGATAGATCGCCACGATGCCGATCACCACGGCCGAGATCTTCGACAGGTTGACCTCGTGCTTCTCGGTGGTGCGCCCGCGGGCGATCACCTGGGCGTAGAGGTCGTGGCTGATCGCCGAGGCGCCGGCGAGCGTCAGGCCGGCGACGACCGCCAGGATGGTCGCGAACGCCACGGCGGAGATGAAGCCCAGGAAGTACGGGCCGCCCACCGCGTTGGCGAGGTTCACCGCCACCATGTTGGTGCCGCCGATCATGTCCTTCAGCTTGTCGAACGCGCCGGCCGGTCCGAGCTTGAAGTAGACCGGATCCGACATCAGCAGGGCGATGCCGCCGAAGCCGATGATGAAGGTCAGGATGTAGAAATAGCCGATCAGGCCCGTGGCGTAGAACACCGACTTGCGGGCGGCCTGGGCGTCCGAGACCGTGAAGAACCGCATCAGGATGTGCGGCAGGCCGGCGGTACCGAACATCAGGCCGACGCCCAGCGAGATCGCCTCGACCGGGTTCGACACGAGGCCGCCCGGTGCCATGATGGCGTCGCCTTTCGGATGGACCTGCACGGCATTGGCGAACAGCGCCTCCGGGTTGAAGCCGTACTTGTACAGCACCGCGCCGGCCATGAAGGTCGCACCGCCCAAGAGCAGGCAGGCCTTGATCACCTGCACCCAGGTGGTCGCCTTCATGCCACCGAAGGCCACGTAGACGATCATCAGGACGCCGACGATGATCACCGCGTAGAGATAGGGCAGGCCGAACAGGAGCTGGATCAGCTTCCCCGCGCCGACCATCTGGGCGATCAGGTAGAAGGCCACCACCACGAGGGTGCCCACCGCCGAGATGATGCGGATCGCCGTCTGGTCGAGGCGGAAGCTCGCCACGTCGGCGAAGGTGAACTTGCCGAGATTGCGCAGGCGCTCGGCGATGAGGAACAGCACGATCGGCCAGCCGACCAGGAAGCCCGTTGAGTAGATCAGCCCGTCGAAGCCCGAGGTGTAGACAAGGCCCGAGATTCCGAGGAACGAGGCCGCCGACATGTAGTCGCCGGCGATCGCCAGAGAGTTGGTCCCGGCCGAGATGCCGCCGCCGGCGGCGTAGAAGTCTGCGGCCGACTTGGTGCCTTTGGCGGCCTTGTAGGTGATGCCGAGCGTCAGCAGCACGAAGAACAGGAACATCAGGATGGCCGGCCAATTCGTGGCCGATTGCTGGACGGCGCCGAGGTCCGGGCCGGCGGCGTAGGCTGCGCCCGCCGCGATGGTGGCGAGCGTGAGGCCGAGGAGGAGGCGGTTCATCGGGCCACGCTCCGCTTCAGGGCGTCGCTCAGCGCGTCGAAACGCGTGTTGGCGCGGGCCACGTACACACCCGTGAGTGCGAAGGCGAACAGGATCACGAACACGCCTACGAACAACCCGAGGGAGGCGGTGCCGCCGACCTTCACGGCGAGGAGCGACTTGTCGAAGGCGATCAGGCCGATGAAGCCGAAATATACCACCAGCATCAGGATGGTGAGGATCCAGCCGAAGCGGGTGCGCTCGCTGACGAGCTGCTGGAATTCCGGGGCCCGGGCGATCCGCTCGACCTGCGGATCGAGATCGCCGCCGAGGGGGCGTGTTCCCGGGGGCGCCGTGCGCCCTCGGGTGTCGAGTGTCGTGCCGCTCATGGCTGTTCCTCCCGCGAGGGCGCTCTCCGGCCCCCGGGTTCGTCGCGTTGAAGATTCGTGGTTCTTGTTGGAGACGGACGCCGCACCGGCATCCGCCCCGGTCCGAGCCCGCGCCGCCGGGGCGGCGCAGGCGGGATCAGGCCCGCGGGATCAGGCCCGGTTCTGCCGGTTCTCGATCAGGTCGTCGACCACGGCCGGTTCGGCCAGCGTCGAGGTGTCGCCCAGAGAGCCGAAATCGTCCTCGGCGATCTTGCGCAGGATCCGGCGCATGATCTTGCCCGAGCGGGTCTTGGGCAAGCCCGGCGCGAACTGGATCAGATCGGGCGAGGCGATCGGTCCGATATCCTTCCGGACCCAGGTCACGAGTTCCTTGCGCAGGGCGTCGTCGCCCTCCTCGCCGTCGTTCAGGGTCACGTAGGCGTAGATGCCTTGGCCCTTCACGTTGTGCGGATAGCCCACCACCGCCGCCTCGGCGACCTTCGGGTGCGCCACGAGCGAGGATTCGACCTCGGCCGTGCCCATGCGGTGGCCGGAGACGTTGATGACGTCGTCGACGCGGCCGGTGATCCAGTAGTAGCCGTCGGCGTCGCGGCGGGCGCCGTCGCCGGTGAAGTATTTGCCCGGATAGGTCGAGAAGTAGGTCTGCTCGAAGCGCTCGTGGTCGCCGTAGACCGTGCGCATCTGGCCGGGCCAGGAATCCGCGATGCAGAGGTTGCCCTCGCAGGCGCCCTGCAGGACCTTGCCCTCGGCATCGACCATCTCGGGTCTGACGCCGAAGAACGGCCGGGTCGCCGAGCCGGGCTTCAGCGCGGTCGCGCCGGGCAGGGGGGTGATCAGGATGCCGCCGGTCTCGGTCTGCCACCACGTGTCGACGATCGAGCAGCGCTTGTCCCCGACCACGTTGTAGTACCAGTCCCAGGCCTCCGGGTTGATCGGCTCACCGACCGAGCCCAGCACCCGCAGCGAAGCGCGCGAGGTCTTCTTCACCGGTCCTTCGCCGCCGCCCATCAGCGAGCGGATCGCGGTCGGCGCGGTGTAGAAGATGTTGACCTTGTGCTTGTCCACCACCTCCCAGAAGCGGGAGCTCGAAGGGTAGGTCGGGATGCCCTCGAACATCAGCGTCGTCGCGCCGTTCGCGAGGGGCCCGTAGACGATGTAGCTGTGGCCGGTGACCCAGCCGACATCAGCCGTACACCAGTACACGTCGCCCTCACGGTAGTCGAAGACGTACTGGTGGGTCATCGAGGCGTAGACGAGATAGCCGCCCGTCGTGTGCACGACGCCCTTGGGCTGGCCGGTCGAGCCCGAGGTGTAGAGGATGAACAGCGGGTGCTCGGCCTCCACGGCCTCGGCGGGGCAATCGTCGGTCACCTGTTCGGCGGCCTCGTCGTAATAGACGTCGCGGCCCGCCTCCATGGCGACGGATCCGCCGGTCCGGCGCACCACGACGACGTGATCGACGAGGTCCGAGTCCAGCCGCTTGATCGCCTCGTCGACATTGGCCTTGAGCGGTACCTTGCGGCCGCCGCGCAGCCCCTCGTCGGCGGTGATGACGACCTTCGAGCCGCAGCCCTGGATGCGGGACGCCAGCGAGTCGGGCGAGAAGCCCCCGAACACGATGGCGTGAATGGCGCCGAGCCGCGCGCACGCGAGCATCGCGTAGGCGGCCTCTGGGATCATCGGCATGTACAGCGTGACCCGGTCACCTTTGCCGACGCCGCGGTTGCGCAGGACGTTCGCCATCCGGCAGACCTGCGCGTGCAACTCGCGATAGGTGATGTGCTTGGACTCGTCCGGATTGTCGCCTTCCCAGATGATCGCGGTCTGGTCGCCGCGGGTCTCCAGATGCCGGTCGATGCAATTGTGGGCGACGTTGGTGGTGCCGTCCTCGAACCACTTGATCGAGATCTTGCCGGGCTCGAAGCTCGTATCCTTGACCTTGGAGAACGGCTTCATCCAGTCGATGCGCTTGCCGTGCTCGGCCCAGAAGGCGTCCGGATCCGAAACCGACGCCTCGTACATCTGCCGATACTTGGCATCATCGACGTGAGCGCCCTCGCGCCACGCCGCCTGCACGTCGATCACCTTGCCTTCCATGGCGTTCCATCCCTGTTTGGTGCCCGATCGTATCGCGGCCTTCGCCGCGCAGCCAGGACTTCCAAAGTAACGTAGCCTACATTCTACGATGACGATATCATCGCTGTTCCGCTCGTGCGGATCCCCGATTTGCGAAATAAATTGGGCGCAATGTAAGGGGCTGATTGAGGCCTCGACGCAGCGCTGTCAACCCGACTGCGCGGCCTCGAAACTCCTCGTCGATCCAGGGCGGCGAATACTTCGTCCACCCCTCTCCGCGTCGCCCGGCCTCACTGGTTCGCCGCCCGCCGCGTCGGCATGATGATTTCCACAAGCGTGCCGTCCTCGGCCTGCGCCGCCAGCTGGAGACGGCCGCCATTGGCCTCCACGAGGGCGCGGGGCAGGGCGAGGCCATCCTCTGCCTCCCCGCCGGGGGAGGCCGCCACCGGCGCCGAACCGATTCCCGTATCGCGCACCCGCAGGGCGATGGCCTGTTCGGTCGAGCCGGTGGAGACGATGATCTGGCCGCCGGCCGCCGAGCGCCGGATGGCGTTCTCGATCACAAGGGAGGCGGCCCGGCTGACGGAGCGCTCGTCGGCCTCCAGATTCTCCAGATCCGACGAGAAGCTCGTCCGCATGACGACGCGCCCGCGCGCCGCCTCGGCCTGGAGCCGCGCGACACATTGGGCCGCGACGTCGTTGAGGTCGAGCGGACGTGGCTCGAGCCGCAGGGAGCCGGCTTCCAGGGCAGCGAGATCGAGGAGCTTCCCAACGCGCTCCAGCATCGTCTCACCCGTGACCCTGATCTCCGCGAGGCAACCGCGGTAGCGGGGATCGCCCAGCGGGCCGAACGGCTCCCGCAGCATCGCGTCGGCCAGCTGGACCATCCCGGTCACGGGCTCGCGGAAGGCACGGTCCAGGCGACCGAGGGCCGAGTGCCCGCCCGGATCGGATGGCGTGATGCCCGCGCGTCGGGACGGCCGATCGAGCACGGCCACGCAGCGCCCATCCCCTCGTCCGGGCTTGACGTCGAGGGTCACGTCATGGCCGGCGAGCCTCACGGCACACGGACCCGCGACCGCACCGCGCAGGAGGTCGGCGACGGTCAGCACGCTCTCGCGGTCGAACAGCGCGACGAAGGTGCCGCCGACGACCTCGCGCGGGTCGCAGGAGAACAGCGTGGCGGCGGCGCGATTCACCGCGACGATGCGCCCGGCCGCGTCGATGGTGACGACACCGGTGTCCAGGGCGTCGAGCGCGGCTTCCGCGCCCGCCATCCGTTCGGCCTGCGCCGCGTGGGCCAAACGCTCGGCCGCGAGGGTGTCGGCCGCGTCCGTCTCGTCGAGCGGCCGCACGATCAGGCATTCGGCGGGCGCCTCCGCCCAGGTGCAGGGACCGCACGCGGCTTCCACCGGACAGGCACGCCCGTCTGCCGCCGCCAGCGTTGTCCGGCGCGTGCCCGGATCCGCGCCCGTCTGCCGCGGGAGGCCCGGGAGCAACCCCCCGAGCCCGGCAGCACCGAGGCTCGCCAAGTCGGCATGGCCCGCCAGCTCGAGGAGCCGTCCGTTCGCCGCGAGGATCACGCCGTCCCGATGCACGAGAGCCGGCACGGGCAGATCCGCCAGAATTCCGGCGTCAGGACCCGGTTCATTCGCGGTGCGGGTGTCCGGAGGCCCCGCCTGCGGTCCCGGGAAGGGCATAACCGCGCCGCCCTGCACCCGGGCAGTCTCCGGCTCCGCCTCGTCCCCGGCGTAGCGCGCCCCAAGCGCCCGCGCGATCTCGCGGAAGGCAGCGTGCTCATCCGTAGACAGGGGCGCGGCGGCGGGGGGCGACACGACGGCGGAGGCAGGTGCCGAAGCGGCTTCCTCCACCGGTGCCGACCAGACGGCTTCAACCACGGCCGCCGGACTAGCCCCCACATCGGGGAGCGCCGGCGGCGCGCTGCGGATCAGGCCGAAGCCGCTGTAGCCCGAGTAGGCCGCGTCCCCGCGTCCCAGCGGCGCGCCGGACAATTCCACCTGACAGGAGCCGCTTGCGAAGGCCAACGTCGCGCGCTCGCCGCGGAAGGTACGCCGCTCGCGCATCGCCGCGAGCATCCCGTCGGCGCCGACGATGCGGCCGGCAGCCGCCAGATCCGCCACCCGCTGGCCGGCGAGATCCGCCAGGATCCGGGGGCCCGTGAGCGCGGTCAGCGTGCCCGCGGCGTCGACGTGCCACAGAAAACGATCCTCGCGCTTCGGCGGCTCCGGGGAGGACGCCAGATCGCCGGCCGGGACGCTCGCAGGCGTAGGCGCCGGCTGCTCGTCCGGCCGGCCGTGCTTCGCCCGAGGCAGGGTTACCGGTATCGTAGGGATCACGAGGATCGCGGGGCGACCGTCTTCCTGCAGACCGTGTGCGAGCCAGCAGAGCACGGGCGGTGCGATCCGGCGGAGGTCGAGGCGCAGACGTGCCAGACGCGGCGGGCCATCCGCCGGAGCGGCCGCGGCGATCTGCCGGGACAACGCCGTGACCCCGAGACCCGCAAGGGCGCCCGCGAGGGCGCGCGCCGCCTCCGACGCGTGCAGGATCAGCCCGGCCGCGGGATCGATCACCAGGTGCACGGAGCCGGGCTTTGCCAACGCCTCCGCCACCTGCGGCGCACGCTGCCAGGCCGCGAATGCGGCGGCGAGCCCTGACCCGGCTGTTCCGGCCGTCGGTGTCAACGTCGTCTCCAAAACCCGCGACCTCGAAACCACGCCCGACCACCCGTTCCCGGCGCCCTCCGCCAGAGAAACTCATGCGACCGTAGCGTCTTTTTGCACTCCCTTACGCCGCGACGCTGGACTCTCGCACCAACCGTCACACGTTTACGTCATGTCAACCTTAACGCCATGAGCGCGGGTGGCATATGGGGCCGAATCGGTTATGTTGCACCGCAAAAAGCACCATCCACAGACTTCCTGACGAGAGGAGACGGTACATGAGCAACCCCCCGAACTATGAAGTTCCGGCCGAAATGCGGGATTTCGCCGAGAAGAGCGTCGAGCAGGCGCGCAAGGCCTTCGACAGCTTCATCGGCGCGGCTCGCCGCACCGCCGACACCGTGCAGGGCTCGGCCGAGCTGGCGCGCTCGAACGCCCTTGACGTCTCGTCTCGCGGCTTCGAGTACGCCGAGCAGAACGTGAACGCGGCCTTCGATCTCGCGCAGAAGCTGGTCCGCGCCAAGGACGTGCAGGAGGCGATGCAGCATCAGGCCGAGTTCGTCCGCAGCCAGTTCGCCGCCATCCAGGCCCAGGCGAAGGAGTTCAGCGGCCTCGCCCAGAGCGCGATGCAGCAGGGCGCCGAGCGCGCCAAGTCGGCGATGCAGCAGGGCGCCGACGAAGCGCGCAAGGCCATGGAACAGGGCCAGGACGCCGCCAAGCAGACCGCGCAGAACGCACAGGACGCCGCCGAGCGCGCGTCGCACTGACAGCCGTCTGTAGCGAAACGGGGCTCTCGGCCCGCTCCCGGTCCCGGGAGCGGGCCGTCTCGTTTTCGCCCGTATTGCCCCCGACAGCCGCCGAGCGGACGGGATGGATCCGCCCCGAGCGAAGGGTTCAGGGATGCGCCTCACTGCCTCCGGCCGGACAGGCCTGCGTCGACCATTCCGCATGAGCGTCGCGGCACTGGCGCTCGCGGCCGTGCTGCCCGGCACGACGGCACGGGCCCAATATGTCGAGCGGCCAGGCTACGGGCCGGCCCCCGCCTACGAGGATCCGGGCTACGAGGGTGGCTACCGCCGGCCGCCGCGCCGCGCCGAGCGTGGGCCCGTCGGCTTCAACTGCGACGCGATCCAGCAGGGGCTGTCCGGGCCGAAGCCGTTTTCATGCCCGCTCCCCGGTCCGCGGCCGCTTGGGGCGCGCTGCTTCTGCGATCTGCCGATCGCCTCGTTCAGCCCACCGCAGACCGCGGTCGGGCAGGTCGTCCCCTGACATAAGAGGGCCGCGCACCCGACTGGGGTGGCGCGGCCCGAACTGTACGGAATGGGTCAGGCGCGGGTCCCGCGCCCGCAGTCTCAGCGGTCAGTTCAGCACGACGACCTTGGCGCCGACCTTCACGCGCTCGTAGAGATCTGTGACGTCGTCGTTGGTCATCCGGATGCAGCCCGAAGACACGGCCTGCCCGATCGTGTCGGGCTCGTTGGAGCCGTGGATGCGGTACTCGGTGCTGCCGATATACATGGCCCGGGCGCCGAGCGGATTCTCGATGCCCCCTGCCATGTAGCGCGGCAGGTCGGGACGCCGGGCAATCATCGCCTTCGGAGGCGTCCACGACGGCCACTCGCGCTTGGCGGTGATCTTGTTGGTGCCGCTCCAGCTGAAGCCTGGGCGACCGACTCCGACGCCGTACCGGATCGCCTCGCCGTTGCCGAGCACGTAGTACAGCCGGCGCTCAGCGGTTGAGACCACGATGGTGCCGGGCGCGTAGGGCGCGTTGAACGCCACGATCTCACGGGGAATCGGCTGGACCTGCGCCTGCGGCGCAGCCTGCACGCCTTGGCCATAACCCGGGGCGTAAGTGCCCTGGTAACCGTACTGGCCCTGATCGGAATAATAGTCGTCGGCACTCTCCGTTCCGAACGGATCGTAGGACGACGCCGCGAGCGCGGGCGTAGCGGCAAGAACAGTCACGCCGAGGAGCGCGGCGAGTGCGGTGACCCTGGTCTTCATGAGTGGCCTGCCTGTGCAATAACCTTTGCCATTACAAGCGTGAGCATAGGCAAGCAGTTCCATACATCCGCCGAGAATTTGCTGTCCGGCGGAATACGCAGATAGGCTTGAGCGTGCGTCGCGCCCCTCAGCCCGCTTCGTCGGTGTGGACGTCGAACCGCGCGAGGTGCGCGTAGCCAAAATTGGTCGAGATCGCGCAGTCGGTTGCGTCGCGGCCGCGGGCCATGACGATGCGGCCGATGCGGGGGCGGTTGTGCCGGGCATCGAACGTGTACCAGCGCGGCCCGTCCGGCCCGTCGAGATAGACCTCGAACCATGCCGAGAAGTCCATCGGGGCCGGATCCTTCGGCACGCCGATATCGCCGAGGTAGCCGGTGGCGTAGCGCGCCGGGATGTTCATGCATCGGCACAGCGTGATCGCCAGATGCGCGAAGTCCCGGCACACTCCCTCGCGCTGCATGAAGGCGTCGTGCGCGCTGCGGGTGGCGTCGGCGCGCTGGTAATCGAAGCGGATTCGCTCATGCGTGTAGTCCACGATGGCCTGGACCCGCGCCCAGCCCTCCGGCGTGCCGCCGAACAGCGACCACGCCGTCTGCGTGAGCCGGTCGGTGTCGCAGTAGCGCGAGCCCAGGAGGAAGACGAGGACGTCGTCGGGCAGATCCTGGACCGGGATCTGCCGGGCCTCCGGCACGACGGGATCGGGCAGCCCGGAATCCGCGACCGTGAAATCCGCCGCGACCGTGAACTGTCCGGGTGGCACGACGATCCGATGGCAGATGTTGCCGAACCCGTCGCGGTATTCATGCGCGTCAAGCGGCGGGTCGAAGACGAGCACCTGCGGCGTCAGCAGATCTTCCATCCGTGAGGGATGGACGCTCAGCATCAGGATCATCGGGGTCGGCTGCGACAGCGTGAAGGCGATATCGAAACCCGTCCTGATCTTCATCGTGGCCACCCTGCTCTGTCGCCTGCCGCGCGGAGACGCCACGCACGCTCGTTCCGGGTCCGACGGCTCAACGCGCCAGACCGGGCGGCGACCCGTGCGCGCCGCGGGTCGTCACGTCGGTTGCGGCCAGCGCGACCACGTCGACCTCGACGCGCATCCCGAGATCGTCACTGGCCAGGCCGAAGAAGGAGCCGTGCAGCGGCACGGCCTGTGCGGGGTCGCGCGCCACCGCCACGCGGATCAGGTCGCGATTGCCGACGATGCCGTTGGTCGGGTCGAACTCGACCCAGCCCGCGCCTGGGAGGTAGACCTGCAACCATGCGTGCGTGGACCCGCCGCCGACGTGGCGGGCGCGGTCGTTCCGGGGGTTGTAGAGGTAGCCGGAGACGAACCGGGCGGCCATGCCGAGCGCTCGCACGCCCTCCATCATCAGCACCGCGAAGTCCCGGCAGGAGCCGATCCTGCCGCGCAGGGTGGTCAGGGGATCCTGCACGCCCTTCTCCGAGCGTGCGAGATAGGTAAAGTTCGCCCGGACGCTGCGCGTCATGTCGGCGAGCAGCTCCTGCGTGGGGATGCGTCCCTGCTCGGGCAGGAAGCCGCGCGCCCAGGCGTCGACCTCGTGGCGCGGGTCGGGCCATTGCCGCTCGATCGAGCGGGCCAGATCCGGCATGTCCTCGGCGCCGTAGCCGAATGGGTAATGGGTCGCGTGGGGCGCCAGGGGGAAGACCGGCGCGTGTTCCGGCGTGTGTTCGAGGGTGATGCCGCAATCGAAGGTGAGCGTTTCCGCGCGGGTGTCGAAGGTCGTCACGGCGACGCAATTGCCGAACACGTCGAACATCCAGCGCAGGGAGGCCGGCTCGGGCGTGATGTCGAGCGTCGCCTCGATCAGCCGCTGATCGTAGCTGTCGCGCGGCCGGAACATGATCCGGTGCTCGCCGAACGCAACCGGACGCCGGTACCGGTACAGTGTGCGGTGACGGACGGACAGGATCGGCAACGTCGCGGGCTCCGGGCTGTCACCGATGCGATGGATGGTGATGCAAGGCTTGGGCCCAGCGGCGTATCGCGTCCGCAGGCGACGGGGCCGTCGCTTCTGAGAAGATTCTGTTCCGAGACCGATAAGACAGGCCGGGCGCCCGCCGGAGACACCGCTGGCGATTCGATCAACCGGCCCGTCCTGCCAGGGCGCCGCAGGCGAACCCGGAACCCAGAAATGCAGTAGCTGCGAAAATCCGGCGCATCGGCGGCTCAGGATCCTGGGCTCCGCTGCGCGGTTCCGAAATGACGACCGGCACGTCGACCGATGCCGTGGCGCGTTCAGACCACCGGCGGCGCCGGATCGGCGGCGGCCCTTTCGGCCTCCACCAGCACGTCGAGCGGGCGCCAGGGCTTGGCGATGAACACCGCCTCGGCCGGCAGGTCCGGCCGCGGCAATCCGTGACCGGAGGTGATCACCAAGCGGGCGCGCGGCCAGAGGGTCGCCACCGCGCGGGCGAGCTGGAGGCCGTCCATCTCGCCGGCCAACCGGACATCGGCGAAGACCAGGGCCACGTCTCCGCCGCGCGCCTGCAGCACCGCCAGCGCGGCCTCGGCGCTGTCGCAGCCGACCACGTCGAGTTCGGTCTCCTCGAGAAGGGTCTCGGCCAGGGCGCGGATCTCGGGGTCATCCTCCACCACGAGGGCGAGGCGCGGCTGCCCGGCCTCGGGCGATGCGACCTCCGGCTCGCGCGGGACCACCGCATCACCCTCGGTCTGGCGGACGCGGCGCACTAGGGCGGCGAGGTGCTCGGGCACGCCCTCCGTGACGAGGTCATCGTAGAAGGACGCGAGTGTCCGTCCGATCTGATCGAGCGGAATTCCCGGTGAGAGCGTATCGGTGAGCGGTGGTAATGCGCTCGTCTGATGCTTTTTCAAGGACTCCCCCCGAAGTCGAACGTTCATGCCAGTCCAGGATGCGGCGCCTGGGGAGGAAAGTCGGCAATCCGCCGCTGGTTGCGCGGGACATTTCGAATCCAGCAGCGTCTCGCAGAGGGGTTACTGTGTGGCGAGGCCGGCTTCGGCGTCCGCGTAGGCCATGATGCCGGAGACCGCCCGGACGTTCTGATAGCGCGATCCGCGGGTGCTCATCATCGCCTCGAACTTCTCGTGGACCTGGGCCACCGACAGGCTCAGGGGCTTGCGGTGACGGCCGCGCCCGACGAAGCGCCCGGCGGCGAAGAAGATCGAGCGGTTGGCCCTGGCCGGACCCGGGAGCAGGGCGGCGGCGGCGGCCGCCGGCTTGTTCACGACGTTGGCGAGGAACTCTTCCGCATCGTCCGGCCCGAGGAAGTGGGCGAGGTAGACCTCGCCCAGCGTGAGCTCGCGGCCGATGCGCAGGGCGATGCGGGCCGCGTCGCGCTTCAGCATCTCGCCGGCCATCAGCGCCGAGAGATAGGGGTCGCGGCGCAGTTCCAGCACCCGGGCGCGCTCGGCCTGATCGGTGATCACCGGCCGGTCGTTGGCGTCGGCCGTGATGAGAGCGGCGTCCTTCTCAAGCCCGTACTTGGCGCCGAAGTCCCGCACCACGCCGAGCCAGGTACGCTCGATGAACTGGTAGAGGCCGGTGGCCGAGGAGGTCTTGGCCTGCACCGCGGTCACGAAGCTCGATTCCTTGTCGGCCACCGCCATCAGCAGCACCGGATCGGTCTGCACGGTCTGAGCGGCCCGCACGATCGTCTGCACGAGGTGGCGCCGGATCTTCATCGGGCCGAATTCAAGGATGTCGTTCGGATCGCCGACGGCGCTCTCGGAGAGGAGGAAATCGTACGAGACGCGGTCCACCGTGTTCGAGCCGATGTCGGTATCGAGGTCGTGAACGGCGGCAAAACTAGAGGCGGCGCGCAGGGGCGTCTGCTCAAGGCCGGTGGCCAGGGCGACGGTGTGGATCCGCGGCCGCGGCATCGGCAGCTCGGTGGCGGCCTCCGCGGTCGAGACCGCCGGAGAGAGCCCGACCTTGCCGAGATCGACGCCTGACCCGATCAGGGCGGCGCTGAGGCCACCGGCGATCAGCGAGACGGTGAGCAGGGAGCGAAACAGCGCGGGGCGGCTGCCATGGGCGCGACCCAGCATTGGTTGCGCGGCGATCACGTCGGCGCGGCCGGCGCCGAAATGGCCCTGCTTGCCGGTGATAGTCCTCGGCGATCCGACCGTGCGGCCCTGCATCGTTATCCCGACTCTCCACACGCCGCTGCGGCGCTACGGACACACCATCGCTTGACAGATGTGGCGACAACACGGCCGCGCTTGTGGCCGAGATGCGGCGTCCGAAGGAGATTTCGCGGCAGGGCGACCGTGACTCGCGCGGGATCCCTCCTTAAGAGGGCGCCAAGCGGGTCCTGCGCGCGTGGCGCGCGGCGGCCCGGTTTCCCTGTGTCCTGCCAGAGTCAGCCCTGATGAGCGGCGTCAACGAGATCCGGTCGACCTTCCTCGACTACTTCGCCAAGGCCGGGCACGAGGTCGTGCCCTCGTCGAGCCTCGTGCCGAAGAACGATCCGACGCTGATGTTCACGAACGCCGGCATGGTGCAGTTCAAGAACGTCTTCACCGGGATGGAAAGGCGCGCCTACGATCGGGCTACGACCGCGCAGAAATGCGTGCGGGCTGGCGGCAAGCACAACGACCTCGACAATGTCGGCTACACGGCGCGCCACCACACGTTCTTCGAGATGCTCGGCAACTTCTCGTTCGGCGACTACTTCAAGGACCGCGCCATCGAGCTGGCCTGGACGCTGATCACCAAGGAGTTCGGCCTTAAGCCCGACAACCTCCTCGTGACCGTCTACGCCGACGACGACGAGGCTGCCGGGCTGTGGAGGAAGATCGCCGGCCTGCCGGACGGGAAGATCATCCGGATCGGGACGTCCGACAATTTCTGGCAGATGGGCGATACCGGCCCGTGCGGACCGTGTTCCGAGATCTTCATCGACCAGGGTCCGGCCCTGCAGGGCGGCCCGCCCGGCTCTCCCGACGAGGACGGCGACCGGTTCCTGGAATTCTGGAACCTCGTGTTCATGCAGTACGAGCAGCTGGAGCCGGGGTCGCGCAACCCGCTGCCGCGACCGTCGATCGACACCGGCATGGGCCTGGAGCGCATGGCGGCGATCCTCCAGGGCGTGCACTCGAACTACGACACCGACCTGTTCCGCGCCCTGATCGACGCCGTGGCCCACGCGGTCTCGCGGGCGCCGGAGCCCGGGACGCTCGCCTCATACCGGGTGATCGCCGACCATCTGCGCGCCGCCTCCTTCCTGGTGACCGACGGCGTGCTGCCGGGCAACGAGGGCCGCGGCTACGTGCTGCGCCGCATCATGCGCCGGGCCATGCGCCACGCCGAGATCCTCGGTGCCCGTGAGCCGACCATGTACCGTCTTGTGCCGACCCTGGTCCGCGAGATGGGTCAGGCGTATCCCGAGCTGATGCGGGCGGAGAGCCTGATCGCCGAGACGCTGAAGCTGGAGGAGACCCGCTTCCGCCGGACCCTGGAGCGCGGCCTGTCGATCCTCGGCGCCGAGAGCCGCGACCTCCGGGAAGGCGACAAGCTCTCCGGCGAGACCGCCTTCACGCTCTACGACACCTACGGCTTCCCCCTCGACCTGACGCAGGACGCCCTCAAGGCCCGCGGCGTCGGCGTCGACACCGACGCCTTCGCGGCGGCGATGCAGCGCCAGAAGCAGGCGGCCCGCGAGGCGTGGAAGGGCTCGGGCGAGGCGGCCACCGAGACGGTGTGGTTCGGCCTACGCGAGCGCGTCGGCGCCACCGAGTTCCTGGGCTACGAGACCGAGACCGCCGAGGGCATCGTCACGGCACTGCTGCGCGAGGGCGCCGAGGCGCAGAGCCTGGAGGCAGGCCAGACCGGCCTCGTCCTCGTCAACCAGACGCCGTTCTACGGGGAATCGGGCGGTCAGGTCGGCGATTCCGGACTGATCGTGGCGCCGGGTCTGCGGGCACGCGTCACCGACACCCAGAAGAAGCTTGGCGACGTCTTCGTCCACCATGTCACGGTGGAGGAGGGGAGCCTGAGCCTCGAGCAGCCGGTAGAGCTGAAGGTCGACCACGCCCGCCGCCGGGCGATCCGCGCCAACCACTCGGCCACCCACCTCCTGCACGAGGCCCTGCGGCAGGTACTGGGCGATCACGTGGCCCAGAAGGGCTCGCTGGTGAGCCCCGAGCGCCTGCGCTTCGACATCAGCCATCCGAAGCCGATCGAGGCGGACGAACTCGCCCGCGTCGAGGACATCGCCAACGCGGTGCTTCTCCAGAACGCACCCGTCGTCACCAAACTGATGGCGGTGGACGACGCCATCGCGTCCGGCGCGAGGGCCCTGTTCGGCGAGAAGTACGGCGACGAGGTGCGGGTCGTCTCCATGGGCCTGCCCGTCGACGGCGAGGTCGGTCAGAGCCGGCCGAAGAAATTCTCCGTGGAGCTCTGCGGCGGCACACACGCGGCGCGCACCGGCGACATCGGTGCGATCACCATCGTGGCGGAGAGCGCGGTGGGCGCCGGGGTGCGCCGCATCGAGGCGCTGACGGCGGACGCGGCGCGGCACCACCGGGCCGAGGAGGCGCGGACGCTGGCTGCGCTGGCCGGCATCCTCAAAGCGCCCGTCACCGAGGCGCCTGATCGCCTGACCGCGCTGATGGAGGACCGGCGGCGCCTGGAGCGCGAACTTGCCGACACCCGCCGCAAGCTGGCCATGGGCGGCGAGGCGGGGCCGGGCTCCGGTGCGCGGCAATCCGAGGTCGGCGGCGTCGCCTTCCGACGCTCGGTGGTCGAGGGCCTCGACATGCGCGACCTCAAGCCGATCGTCGACGAGGAGAAGAAGCGTTTGGGCTCCGGCGTCGTGGCGGTCGTCGGCGTGGGACCGGACGGCAAGGCGGGGCTGGTGGTCGGCGTCACTGAAGACCTGACCGAGCGCTACGACGCGGTCGGCCTCGTGCGCGCCGGCGCCGGGGCGCTGGGCGGCAAGGGCGGCGGCGGGCGTCGCGACATGGCCCAGGCCGGCGGGCCCAACGGCGCGGGCGCGGAAGCGGCCCTCGACGCCGTCGAGCAGGCGCTGACCGAGGCCGCCTGAGCCTCGCGTTCGATAAGCCCGCACCGCTGCCGGTGCGGGCTGGAAACGCGTGACGGGACGGCCGTTCCCAGCTTACTTGCTGCCGCCTCCGCTGCCGCCGCTGCCCTGCGGCGCCACCCGCGACGGTTGGCCGGCATTGCCCGCCGCCGCCGAGTCGGTGGAGATCGTATCGGCCGGTCGGCCGGTGGGCGAGACGGTGACGGCCGGATCGTTGCCGGTCGAATTCGGCTGTTGGCTCACCACCCCCGGCGATTGAGGACCTGGTGCGACAGGCCTGTCGACAGTCTGGGCGGCGGCCGGAGCCACGGACGCGAGGGCCAGGAAACCGGCGAAAACGGTGCGGATCATGGGAATCCTTGTTGGGTCCAGATCCGGAGAACTTGAATCGCGCGCGATTGATCCCGCGTTGTTGCGACGCGGCGGATAGAATCCGCATCGATCGTCACAGCAACGATCTGGGCCCGTCCCGACAGCCGGAAGCAACACCCGCGCAATCCATCGGCAGGCGCAGATGCAGATCATCACCGCAGGCGAGCGTGCCCGCGGCGCCACGGCCATGAGCGCCGATTGCCGACCCGCCAGCTTTACTTGACCCGGGTCCAGGTCTGCCGCTTGCAGAAGACGCTCATCACGCAGCCCGCCACCTCCAGCGTGCTGGGCCCGGTCAGCTTAAGCGAGCCGGAATAGGTCTTGCCGTCGTTCGGGTTGTAGAGCGTGCCGCTGAACCCGGCCCCGTCGGCCTGCGGCGCGCTGAGGATCTGGATGCCGACGACGCTGCGCTCGCGCAGGGCCGGATCTGGGTTCTTGGCGTCCAGACCCTTGCCGGGGGCGCTCACGATCGTGCCGCAGAAGCCGCCGCCGCAGGGCGCGATCCGGACCCGCGACGTGCCTGTCTCCGTGAGCCACGTCCCCGAAGGATCGGCAGCCTGGGCCGAGCCGGCCAGTAGGACAGCCGCCAGCGCGGCCAGGATCCCCGGACGTACTTCGAAACGCATCCCGTCCCTCCCGTTCGTCGTCTTACGCGCCTGCTTACCGCGAAGCTTGCGGCAGCGCACTGCCCAAGTAGGTCTCCACCACCTCGCAGAACGGTTGTCCGGCTCCGGTGGAAAGCACGGCGTCGATCTCAAACAGCGGGTCGGTGGGCCCGGGCACCGCGTCCGCGCTCGGGCCGCGCACCGCGACCGTATTGCGCACCGGCGCCAGGGTTCGGACCACCCGGCCGAAGGGCGTGCGGGTGCCGTCGAGGACGGCGTTCATCTCGGGCGTCAGCCGGGCCGGGACGTACCAGTTGTCCGCCTCCGACAGGACGCGGTTCCCGCAGGCGAGCCGGACCCGCCGGTACCGCACAGGCTCGTCCGGGCCGATCGCCAGCCGGGACCGCTGCGCGGCGGTGAGCGGCTTGTCGGGTCCCGGGAGGCGCTCGGCGACGAGATGGGGATCCGCAGCCAGATTGTGGTCGGCGCACCAGCTCTCAAGGGCGAAGGTCGCGCTGTGGGCGGCCAGGATCCGGCTTCGCAGCGATTCGATCAGTGCGGCGTCGTGTGAGCCGGGCTCCGGATCCGGGGCGACCGCAGCTTGCGCCAGGGCAGCGCGCGGCACGTTCACCGCCAGCAATGCCAGAGCGAACACCAGGACGACAGGAAGGGGCCAGCTGTCCCGCTGCGAGGCGAGCCCGCGGTCAGCCCGAAGTCCAGTCGAGACCGATCGTCGGGGCAGCCATCCATAGCACCACGGCATCGCGACACGCATCCTCCCGAACGAAGTCCCGGCTCCAGCGGAGCGGCCGAAGACGCGAGGCTTGGCCCGACACCGCGAAGGGAGCGATCACCACGGCCGAGCCTGACGGCTAGGCGCGAGATCTAATTAGGAAAAGCCGGTCGGTCGAGACGGCCGCGTGGCGTCGGCACTGATCACGTGTCGCCGCCGGACATGTCGGAAGCGATCTCCGTCATGACAACTTCAGGCCCGCCGCGTCGCGGCGGGGAGGTCGGTACAGAGACCGAGCGCGACTTCGGCGGTCAGGCCGATCGTCTCGCCCAGAGTCGGGTGCGGATGGATCGTGCGGCCGATATCGGCGGCATCCGCGCCCATCTCGATCGCGAGTGCGATCTCGCCGAGCATGTCACCCGCACTCGGGCCGACGATGGCGCCCCCGACGACGCGCTTGGTCCCCGCGTCGAACAGCAGCTTGGTCACCCCGTAATCCGCGCCGTTGGCGATGGCCCGGCCCGAGGCCGCCCAGGGAAAGCGCGCCACCTCCACGGACCGGCCGGCCGCCCTGGCGGCGGTTTCGGTCAGACCCACCCAGGCGATCTCCGGATCCGTGTAGGCCACGGACGGAATCACGCCGGCGTCGAAGCCGGCCTTGTGCCCCGCCGCCACCTCGGCGGCGACATGGCCCTGATGCACGGCCTTGTGGGCGAGCATCGGCTGGCCGACGAGGTCGCCGATGGCGAAGATATGGGGCACGCCGGTCCGCATCTGCGCATCGACGGACACGAAGCCGTTCTCCACCGACACCCCGGCCGCGTCGAGGCCCAGGCCCGCCCCGTTCGGGCGTCGGCCCGCCGCCTGGAGCACGAGGTCGTAGGTTTGCGGTTCGGCGTCGCCCGCCAGCACGACCGTGATGCCGTCAGGCCCCGCACTGGCCGACACGACCTCGGCGCCGGTCAGGACCCGGTCGAAGCGGTGCGCGTTCCGCTTCGTCCACACCGCCACGAGATCGCGGTCGACGCCCTCCAGCAGGTTGGGCAGGCGCTCGACCACGTCGACCCGGGCACCCAGCGCGCTGTACACGGTCGCCATCTCCAGGCCGATGATGCCGCCACCGATCACCAGCAGCCGCTTCGGCACGAAGGGCAGCTCCAGGGCGCCCGTCGAGGTCACGATCCGCGGGTCCTCCGGCAGCATCGGCAGCGCCACCGGAGACGAGCCCGCGGCCACGATGGCGCGCGTGAAGGGAAGGTTGCGCTCGCCGCCCGCGTGGAGCGCGACCGAGACCGTGTTCGGTCCGGTGAAGCGCGCGGTGCCGCGGACCACCTCGACCTTGCGCTGGCGCGCCATCTGGGCGAGCCCGTCGGTGAGGCGGCGGACGGTGCCGGCCTTGAAGCTCCGGAGCTTCTCCAAGTCCACCGACGGGGCACCGAAGCTGATGCCGTGCGCGGCAAGGCGCGTGGCTTCCTCGGTCACCGCGGCGACGTGGAGCAGCGCCTTGGAGGGGATGCAGCCGACATTGAGACAGACCCCGCCGAGCGTCGCGTCGCGCTCGACGAGGACCACCCGCCGGCCGAGATCGGCGGCGCGGAAGGCGGTCGCGTAGCCGCCAGGGCCGCCGCCGATCACCAGGACGTCGCAGGCCGCGTCGCCGCCCTCGCCCGGAGGGGGACGGGTCTCGGCCGCTGCGGACCGGGGTTCCGGATCCGCCGCCGGGGCATCCGGCCGAGCCTCGGCCGCCGGCGCAGGCGCCCCGGTTGCGAGACGGGCGACGAGCGTGCCGGCCGAGACCTTGTCGCCCAGGCCGACCAGCATCTCCACCAAGCGGCCGGCGATGGGGGAGGGGATGTCCAGCGTCGCCTTGTCGGACTCGACCACCAGCAGGGTCTGGTCCTTGGCGACCACTTGGCCGGGTGCCACCGGGATCTCGATGACGGGCACGTCGGCGTAATCCCCGAGATCGGGAACGCGGATGTCGTGGGTCTCGGGCATGGCGGGTGCGGTCACAGCAGGGCGCGGCGCAGGTCGGACAGGACCGAGGCCACGTGGCCGAGGAAGCGGGCGGCGGCGACGCCATCGACCACACGGTGGTCCCAGGACAGGCTCAAGGGAAGGATCAGGCGCGGCTGGAAGGCTTTGCCGTCCCAGACGGCCTCCGTCCGGGAGCGCGCGGCGCCCAGGATCGCGACTTCGGGGGCGTTGATGATCGGCGTGAAGCCGTCGCCCCCAATGCCGCCGAGCGAGGAGACCGAGAAGCAGCCGCCCTGCATGTCGGAGCCCGCCAGCGTCCCGGCCCGGGCCTTCTCGGCCATAGCGGCCATCTCGGTGGCGATCTCGATGAGGCCCTTGCGGTCGCAGTCGCGCACCACCGGCACCATCAGGCCCCTGGGCGTGTCCACCGCGAAGCCGACATGGACATAGTCCTTCAGCACGAGGTCGCCGCCCTCCAGGGAGGAATTGAACCGCGGATAGGCGCGCAGCGCCGAGGCCGCCGCCTTGATCAGGAAGGCCACCATGGTGACCCGGGCGGGCGGCGTGCGCGTCTCCTTGTTGAGCCCGACGCGGAACGACTCGATCTCGGTGACGTCGGTCCGGTCGAAGTTGGTCACGTGAGGGATTGTCAGCCAGTTGCGGCTGAGATTGGCCCCCGAGAGGCTCTGGATGCGCGACAGCGGCTCGCGCCGCACCGGCCCGTACTTGGCGAAGTCCACCTCCGGCCACGGCGGGAGGCCGGCGCCGATGCCGGAGGCGGCCGCGGGCGTCGGGGCTGGTGCGTTGAGGGCTGCTTTGACGAAGGCGTGCACGTCCTCGCGCAGGATCCGGCCCTTGGGCCCCGTCGCCGGCACGCCGTCGAGGCTCACGCCGAGTTCGCGGGCGAGCTGGCGGACGGACGGGCTGGCATGCACGTCGCCGCGGGTCGCGGCCATCGGCTGGTCGGGCGAGACGCTCATTTTCCCACCCCCCTCTGGGGGGGAGGGTGGTCCCCGAAGGATGTTGGGCTGGGGTGAAATCCCGGAAGAGGGGAGCGCGGGTGCAGAAGCGGACTCGGCCTGCGTGGAGGCAAAGGCCTTATCCTGAGTCGGCGCTCCGCTCTCCCGACCCTCGCTCACGCGAGGGCCATCCTCCCCCGCAGAGGGAGGAGGGAGGTCGCGCGTCGCATCTGGGTTGTTACCCTCCACAGGCTCCACCGTCAGGATCGGCGTCCCTTCCGACACCTTCGTGCCCACCGCGACCAATAATTCGCGCACGATGCCGGCGACCGGGGAGGGGACCTCCATGGTGGCCTTGTCGGACTCGATGCTCAGGATCAGGTCGTCCACCGCGAGGCGGTCGCCGGGCTTCACCAGAAGCTCGATGACCGGCACGTCCCGGTAGTCGCCGATATCCGGAAGGGCGATCTGCAGCGCGGCGCTCATGCGGGCGGATTTCCGTGGGTCGGGCGTTCGGAGAAGGGGCGGGACAAGCGGCGTCCCCGCGACGGGGCGTCCTGCCTCAGATCGTCCACGGCGCGGGCGCGTCCGCCGCGATGCCGTAGCGGCGGAGCGCGTCCGCCACTGTGGCGCGCGGCACCGTGCCGGCCTCGGCGAGCGCGTGCAGGGCCGCGATGACGACATGCTGCCGGTCGACCTCGAAGAACCGGCGGAGCGCGCTTCGGGTGTCGCTGCGGCCGAACCCGTCGGTGCCGAGAGTGACGAAGCGCGCGCCGACGTAGGAGGCGATCAGCTGCGGGTAGGCCCGGACGTAGTCGCTCGCCGCGACGATGGGCGCTGTGCCCGGCAGCAACGCCGCCACGTGGCTGACCGGCGCCTCGGCCTCCGGGTTGAGCATCGCCTGCCGCTCGGCCTCGCGGGCATCGCGGGCCAGCTCGCTGAAGCTCGTCACGCTGAACACCTCGGCCGCGACGCCGAAATCCTGCGCGAGCATCGTCGCCGCCGCGATCACCTCCGGCAGGATCGCCCCGGAGCCCAGGAGCCGCACAGCGGCGCTTCCTTGTCCGGCCTCCGGTCCCGACAGGCGGTACATGCCCTTCAGGATGCCGGCCTCCGCCCCCTGCGGCATTGATGGCTGGGCGTAGTTTTCGTTCATCGCGGTGAGATAGTAGAAGGCGTCCTCGCCCTCCTCCATCATCGCCCGGGCGCCCCGATCGACGATCACCGCCATCTCGTACGCGAAGGCCGGATCGTAGGCGCGGCAGTTCGGGATCGCGGCCGCCTGCATGTGGCTCGACCCGTCCTGGTGCTGCAGCCCTTCGCCCCCGAGGGTGGTGCGGCCCGCCGTGGCGCCGATCAGGAAGCCGCGGGCCCGCTGGTCGGCCGCCGCCCAGATCAGGTCGCCGACCCGCTGGAAGCCGAACATCGAGTAGTAGATGTAGAACGGCAGCATCGACAGGCCGTGGACGCTGTAGGACGTGGCCGCCGCCGTCCAGGACGAGATCGCCCCGGCCTCGGTGATGCCCTCCTCGAGGAGCTGCCCGTCCCGGGCCTCGCGGTAGTAGAGCATGGAGCCGGCATCCTCCGGCTCGTAGAGCTGCCCCTGCGGCGCGTAGATCCCGACTTGCCGGAACAGGTTGGCCATGCCGAAGGTCCGCGCCTCGTCGGCGACGATCGGCACGATGCGCGGCCCGAGATCCTTGTGCTTCAGGAGGTTGCCGAACAGGCGCACCACCGCGGTGGTGGTCGACATCTCCTTGCCGGCGGCCTCGAGGGCGAAGCCCGCGTAGGTGGAGAGCTCCGGAACCGGGACCGTCGGCGCCGTGCGGCGGCGGGCCGGCAGGACGCCGCCGAGCATCTCGCGCCGCTCGCGCAGGTAGCGCATCTCGGCGCCGTCCTCGGCCGGCTTGTAGAAGGCCAGGCCCTCCACCTGCGCGTCCGACAGCGGCAGGGCGAAGCGGTCGCGGAAGGCGCGCAGCGCGTCGACGTCGAGCTTCTTGGCCTGGTGGGCGGTCATGCGCGACTCGCCCGCGCCGCCCATGCCGTAGCCCTTCTTGGTCTTGGCCAGGATCACCGTCGGCCGGCCCTTGGTGGCCTTGGCGGCCGCGAAGGCCGCGTAGAGCTTGCGGAAGTCGTGGCCGCCGCGCTTGAGCCGGTCGACATCGGCGTCCGACATATGGGCGACGAGCTCGCGCACCTCCGGATCCTCGCCGAAGAAGTGCGCGAGGTTGTAGGCGCCGTCCTTGGCGCCCAGCGTCTGGTACTTGCCGTCGACCGTCTCGGCGAAGCGCCGCAGCAGCGCGTGGTTGGTGTCGCGGGCGAAGATCCCGTCCCACTCGGAGCCCCACAGCACCTTGATGACGTTCCAGCCGGCGCCCCGGAACAGGCTCTCCAGTTCCTGGATGATCTGCCCGTTGCCGCGCACCGGCCCGTCGAGCCGCTGCAGGTTGCAGTTGATCACGAAGGTCAGGTTGTCGAGACTCTCGCGCGCCGCCAGAGCCAGGCCACCGATCGACTCGGGCTCGTCCATCTCGCCGTCGCCGAACACGCCCCAGACATGCCGGCCGGTGGTGTCGGCGAGGCCGCGGTCGCCGAGGTAGCGCATGAACCGCGCCTGGTAGACCGCGTGGATCGGGCCGATGCCCATGGAGCCGGTGGGGACCTGCCAGAAATCCGGCATCAGCCAGGGATGCGGGTAAGAGCAGAGGCCGTCGCCGGCGATCTCCTGGCGGTAGTGCTTCAGCTGCTCCTCGGAGAGCCGTCCCTCCAGGAAGGCCCGCGCGTACACGCCAGGCGCCGAGTGCGGCTGGAAGTAGACGAGATCGCCGTCCGTGCCGCCCTTGAAGAAGTGGTTGAACCCGACCTCGAACAGCTCCGCCGCCGAGGCGTAGCTCGCCACGTGGCCACCGAGCTCGCCGTAGGCCATGTTGGCGCGGACCACCATGGCGAGCGCGTTCCAGCGCATGATCGAGGTCAGGCGCTCCTCGATGTCGAGGTCGCCCGGGTAGCGCGGCTGCTTCTCCAGCGCGATCGTGTTGCGGTAGGGCGAGTAGGGCAGGGCCTCATCGAGGATGCCGATCTCCTTCGAGCGCCGCTCCAGGCGGTCGAGGATGAACCGCGCCCGGGCCGCACCCTCGGTGCGGAAGACCGATTCCAGCGCGGCGAGCCAGTCCTGGGTCTCGGCCGGGTCGTGATCGACCTCGGCGGACCGCGCGATGGTGGCTTTCGGCGGTATGGCGTTCATCGGCGCGGCCTCCCCTGTGGCGCCGGATCATACGAGCATCCCGGAGGCGTGACATACCGATTATTTGCTTCCTTGCGCCGAATGGCGGATCAATCAACCTCTGAGTGACGGTTCTTCGGCAAACCGTTCCGGATGTGGCGCGGCCCGCGTGGTGCGGCCCGACGCTATGATCGATCCAAGGCAGGCGGAGAACGCGCATGGCTCAAGCTCCGGGAACGCTCGACGCCGCGAGCCTGCGCATCCTCGAACGGCTCCAGCAGGACAGTGAGATCAGCATCGCGGAGCTGGCCGAGCAGGTCGGCCTCTCGACGTCGCCCTGTTGGCGCCGGGTCAACGACCTGAAGGAGGCCGGCATCATCCGCGGCTGCGTCGCGGTGGTCGACCCGCTGAGCCTCGGGCTCGCGGTCAACGTGTTCGTCCACGTCTCGCTGGAGAAGCAGACCCAGGCGGCGCTCCGGGCCTTCGACGAAGCGGTGCGAAACCGCCCGGAGGTGATGGAATGCTACCTGATGAGCGGCGAGGCCGACTACATGTTGCGCGTCGTGGTGGAGGATCTCGGCCAGTACCAGAAGCTCGTGCTGGACCACCTCACGCGGATCCCGGGCGTCGCCAACATCCGCTCGAGCTTCGCTCTGGGGCAGGTGAAGTACACGACCGCCCTGCCGCTCGGGCACCTGACCCGCTGAACGCTTTCGGTCGAAAGCGACAGATCAGGACCGCCGACAAACCCACGATTTAAAGTCTGAGACATCCCGGTCTCTCGTGCGGAGGCCTGGCCCGGCCGCGTCGAACGAGAGATGAATGGTGGAGCCTAACGGGATCGAACCGATGACCTCTTCCATGCCATGGAAGCGCTCTCCCAGCTGAGCTAAGGCCCCACTTTCTGCACCGCAGTTTGGGTCCCGCGGTACCTCGCCGGTCCGTCTGGCGTCCGGCGAGGCGGTTCTATAGGCGGCTCACGCCGCGGACTCAACCCCTTTTTTCGCGATTTCCCGGGGTCTCGTCGGGGAGGCGATCACCGCCTCAACTCTCCTCGTCGTTCTCGATGTCGCCGTCGATCAGATCGGACACATCGTCGTCGCCGCTATCCTCCTCTTCGAGGAAGGTATCGTCGTCGGCCGTGTCCCCGTCCTCGGCCGTGTCGTCCTCCGGCGTCGGATCCGCCTCGTCCTCGGCGGCCTCAACCTCATCGAGCGAGACCATCTCCGGACCCTTCTCGTCCGTCTCATCCTCGTCGTCGTTGTTCGGAGCCCGCGATAGGGCCGGGGCGGAAACACGGCTGGTGGCAGCCGCCTGATAGACTGCGCCGCATTTCGGGCAGACGGCGGGGTCGCGGGCGAGGTCGTAGAACTTCGCGCCGCAGCTCATGCACTGGCGCTTCAAGCCAAGTTCCGGTCGGGCCACGGGCGGACACCTCTGTCGTCAATGCTGTCTCGGGGGAGGGGCCCCGTTAGTCGCGGGCGTCGCCCCTGTCAATCGAGCTGAAGACCTCTGTCGCCGCGCGGGCCGTTTCCGCGTAAGGCCCCGGATGACGCGGGGCATCACGCGTGTTAACCGCGCGGCGCATTCACGGTCCGATTGCAGCGCCGCGGCGAAGCCGCGCGACCCGCCGGATCCCGGCCCACCCGCAGAGCCCGAACGGACGTCCCGTGTCGCACGATTCGCCTCCAGAGCCCCTCACCGCCGTGCCGGGAACGGCCCTCCGGGGGCGCCTGCGTCCGCCCGGTGACAAGTCGATCTCCCATCGGGCGATGATCCTCGGTCTCCTCAGCGAAGGCGAGACCCGGGTCGAGGGGCTGCTCGAAGGGGACGACGTGCTGCGCACCGCCGCCGCCGCGAAGGCGCTCGGGGCCGGTGTGGAACGGCTCGGCGAGGGACGCTGGCGGGTGCGCGGCGTCGGCATCGGCGGCCTGGGCGATCCGGCCGCGGTGCTCGATTTCGGCAATGCCGGAACGGGCTCGCGGCTGATGATGGGCGTGGTCGGCGGCCAGCCGGTCACCGCGACCTTCGATGGCGATGCTTCCCTGCGCTCGCGGCCCATGCGCCGGATCCTGGACCCGCTCACCCAGATGGGCGCCCAGGTTCTGGCCGAGGCCCCGGGTGGACGCGTGCCGCTGACCCTGCGCGGCCTCAGGGAGGCGATCCCGATCACCTACGAGACGCCGGCGGCCTCGGCGCAGATCAAGTCGGCGGTGCTGCTCGCCGGCCTCAACGCGCCGGGCACCACGACCGTGATCGAGGCGGCGGCGACCCGTGATCACACGGAGCGGATGCTGCGCCTCTTCGGCGCCGCGGTCAGCGTCGAGCCCCACGGGCCCGGTGGTTATGGTCGCCGGGTCGCGCTCACCGGACAGCCGGCCCTGCGCGGCACCGACGTGGTGGTGCCGGCCGATCCGTCCTCGGCCGCGTTCCCGCTGGTGGCGGCCCTGATCGTCCCTGGCTCCGACGTCGTGATCGAGGGGGTGATGATGAACCCACTGCGGACCGGTCTGATCACCACGCTCCTTGAGATGGGTGCGGAGATCGAGCGCGTGGCCGAGCGGGAGGAGGGCGGCGAGACCGTGGCGGACCTGCGGGTGCGGGCGAGCCGCCTGAGGGGCGTCGACGTTCCAGCCGAGCGCGCGCCCGCGATGATCGACGAGTACCCCGTCCTGGCGGTGGCGGCGAGCTTCGCGGAGGGCCGGACGCGGATGAACGGCCTGCACGAACTGCGCGTCAAGGAATCCGACCGCTTGGCGGCGGTGGCCGCGGGGCTGGCGGTCAACGGCGTCCGCCACACGGTGGAGGGCGACGACCTCGTGGTGGAGGGCGACGGCACGGCGGCCAGCGGCGGCGGCACGGTGGCGACCCATCTCGACCACCGCATCGCCATGGCGTTCCTCGTGATGGGGCTCGCCACGCGCGAGCCGGTCACGGTGGATGACGGGGCGATGATCGCCACGAGCTTCCCGAGCTTCCTGCCGACCATGCAGGCCCTCGGCGGGCGGATCGGGGCCTGATGCACATGCCGTTCGTGATCGCCATCGATGGTCCGGCCGCTTCCGGCAAGGGCACGCTCGCCAAGCGACTGGCCGACCATTACGGCCTGCCGCATCTCGACACCGGTCTCCTCTACCGCGCCGTGGCGCTGGCGCTGATCGATGCCGGGCTGTCGCTCGAGGATCATGCCGCCGCTGCTGAGGCCGCCCGCGACCTGGATCCGGAGAAGCTCGACGACCCGCGGCTGCGCGAGCGCGCGATGGGCGAGGCGGCGTCCCGCGTCTCCGCGGTGCCGGATGTGCGCGCCGGCCTGCTCGCGTGGCAGCGCCGCTTCGCGGCGGACCCGCAGGGCGCCGTGCTTGACGGCCGCGACATCGGCACGGTCGTCTGCCCCGAGGCGGGCGTGAAGCTGTTCATCACCGCGTCGTCGGAGGAGCGGGCCCGTCGCCGCCACCGCGAGCTGGAAGGTCGCGGCGAGGCGGTGACCTTCGCGGCAATCCTTGCCGATATCGAGGCCCGCGACGCCCGCGACGCCTCGCGGACCGCGGCGCCGCTCCGGATGGCCGAGGACGCGGTGCGGCTCGACACCACCGACCTCGATGCCAATGCTGCCTTCGATGAGGCTCGGGCGATCGTGGAGCGCGCGCGGGGTGACGCTTCCTGAGGCGGGGCCGACGCGCTGTGTTGACCCTCCGGTTCAGCTCACCTATTGCGAACACGCCGTTCCCGGGCGGCCGCTGCAGGCGGCTGCGGGACGCGAGCGCGTAGCTCAGCTGGTAGAGCAACGGACTTTTAATCTGTAGGTCCTGGGTTCGAGTCCCAGCGCGCTCACCATTTTACCCAATTTTGCCAGCATATTAGGCCCGGTGGCCTCTGTGGCCACCGAGGTTGTGTGTCCAAGCTTTCGGGATCTGTGTCCAAACCCATGGCCAAAGAACCCGCCACCGTCTCCGAGCTGCGCAAGTCCGCCGAGATCTCCGACCAAGAGATCGATGCCGCGGTGGATGCCGTGCTGGCCGATCTTGCCGCCGAGGCCTACCCGCTGGCGAAGGGCTGGACGCTTGACCTTGTCGAGATGCTCCGGACGAACGAGCGCGCGGCCGATGCGCTGAAGACCGACAAGGCGGCCTGGAAGCGCAACATGGTCCGGACTGCGGTTCTGCTGGCGCATCCGGTGAAGGGATGAGCGAGCAACCAAAGCGCGAGCTGCTGGCCAACCGCCTGATGGCGCGGCTGAGCGGTTTTGTTCAAGGCATCGGCATGAGCGGCCTAGACGCCCGGGAGATCGTGAACCGCGCGATCGCAGACGACCCATCGGCCGACGAGCACGACATAGAGGCGAAGGCGCGCGCCTGGATGCTGATCGCGCTGACGTAAAAATGGGCGACATCGATCCGATCCTGGAGGCCGTTGAGGCACTTCGGCTGCTCGGCAAAACGGTCGAGCCCTGGAGCGACGACTTCGCGCTGTGGCTGGTCGACGGCGAGACGCTGACCGACAGCGACCTTTTGGCTTTGGCTATCCGGCTGGGCCTGATGGACTCGCCAGGTATGCTGCAATAGCCCGCCGGCATGCCTACCGAACCGCATGCCCCGGTCCGCGGCCTCGCGCTGAAGGCCCTGCGCGCCGTCGCGGCCAACCCAGGCGGCCTCCGGATGCAGGCGCACCCGTCCGTCATGCCGATGCTGGCCGAGATGGGGCTGGTCGAGTCGCGTGTGGCCCGCGGCCCAGGGCGTACGCGGTCGGCGTGGTACTTGACGCATGCGGGTCGTTACCTGCTGTCCCAACTCGGGCGGCATGAGGTGCGAGCGGACTGAGCCGTGACTGACGAGCAGAAGGGCTACGTGCAGGCGCTGCCCGACGTCCGGTTCTGGCATCGGTAGCAGATCGGACAGGCGATCCGCGACGTTCGAGCGGTGCGGGCCCACGAGAGCGCGATCGCGTGGCTCGATGAGCTGATCGCCACGAAGAAGCGGCACGCGGCCGAGGATGAAGCCGAGCGGGGACGAGCTCGGAGCAGCGAGGTTGGAACCTAGGGATCAAAGTCCGACGCTAGGTGCCGTCCCCTTTCGACCCATAGCGGCCGTACTTGGAGCCCATTCGCCCACCCTAAAGCGGACGTCCGATGCGCCCCGCTGTAAGTCGTCGGATCACGAACCCGCGACTTCCCTAAGCGGAAAACACGCTGCCAAGCCTTTGGCAAAGGCTGCGGCTCAGATTTGGCGCAACTGCGACAATCATCCTACGCAACAATGTCGTTCCAAGCCTCTTGGGCAGGGTGCCGCCACGTTCGTGCGCGGCTCCTTCATCCCTATCCCAATGAGACATCGATGACGCCTCAATTCTGGCTGTGGCTCGGCTTCGCAGGCATGGCGGCAGGAGCTGCCGCGATCCTATTCATGGCAAAGCGGCGGACACCCGCCGAAGAGGCCGATGGGATCATCCACGGGATCGTGCCGATCATCGCAGCCTGCTCCTACTTCGCTATGGCCACGGGACAGGGAAGTCTCGTCCTCCCCGCCGGTCCCGACGCGGCAGAGGCTGCGCGCCAGTTCTACTTCGCGCGCTACATAGACTGGACGTTCACCACGCCTCTGCTGCTCGTCGGGCTCTCGCGGACGGCGATGCACTCTGGCATGCGCCGGCCGGCTGTTGTCTGGGGGCTGATCGGCTCCGACCTGATCATGATCGTGACGGCCCTGGCCTTTGGCCTGTCCGATGTCGCCGCGGTCAAGTGGACGTGGTTCGCCATCTCCTGCGGCGCGTTTCTCGCCGTGTTCTACGGGATCTTCGTGCAGTTGCGTGAGGAGAACGCCTCTGAGCGCGCCGATGTGCGCAAAGCCTTCGTGCGTAATGCCGTGTTCCTCACGGGAGTGTGGTCGGCCTACCCGATCGTGCTGCTTGTCGGTCAGGACGGCCTCGGCATCCTATCGCCGACTGCGGCCCTGGCGGTGATCGCTATCCTCGATCTGACTGCCAAGGTCGTCTACGGGATCATGGCGACTCTGGAGACGACGCACGCCGTCGATCGCGACCTAAAGGGTGGATCTGTCGCTACCACGCCGCTACGCCGGGCGGCCTGAAGCGGATGGCGGCTCCGTCGTCTTTCTCCCTCCTCGGGGATGCCGCCGGCGCGAGCCGCCACCGCATGCCTTCACTGTGGACTCGGCTGCTGCAAGGCGCCAGCGTGCTGGCTGTGCTCGGGCTGGTCGCCTCTGCCTTTCTGCCGCGTGAAGTCGCCTGGCTTGTGGCTCTAACCGCGGTGATCGTCCTCGGGGTTCCCCACGGTGCCCTAGACGGCGCGGTGGCGGCGCCGCTGCTGCGTCCCCGATACGGGCGTGCATGGTTCGGGGTCTTTGCCATCCCGTATCTCGGCCTCTCCGCGCTAGTTCTCGTGGCTTGGCATTTCCTGCCTCTTGCAACCCTGGCGGGGTTCCTGGCTGTATCGGTTCTGCATTTCGGCGAGGAGGACGCGGGCCCGGGCAGACCGATCGAGGCGCTCGTGCGCGGGGGCCTACCGATCGCCCTGCCAGCGCTGCTGCGCCCGGAGGAAACGGCGCAGATCTTCTCGGTCGTTGCGCGTATGCCGATGCAACAGCTCCCCACTTGGTGGTCAGCCGCAGCGTGGCTCTGGCTTACCTTGACAGTGGCTTGGCTTCTGACGCGCCAAGCACGGTGGAACGTGCTCGGTGAGATCATGGGCTTGGCTGCGACCTTCCTGGCGCTACCACCCCTAACGGCATTCACCCTGTACTTCGTCGGCCTTCATGCGCCCAGGCACATGCTCGCTCTGGTGCGAGACCCGATCAAGGCTCCTGGCGTTGATACGATACAGCGGGCCGTCCGCACGTCACTGCCGATCTTCGCTCTGACCCTCCTACTGGGCGCTGGCCTCTGGCCGATCTACGCCTCTGGCTCATCTGACGTGTCGGCCAATCTTCTGACTGTAACGCTCCAGATGTTGTCGGCCCTCACCGTCCCGCACATTCTCCTCGACCACATCGCAGCGCGGCATCAAAGCCGTTCAGACTATGAGCCGCCGCGGTGAGCGCGATGCTTCGAGGATCATGTCGGTTTATGCCAAGGCGAGCCTCCAAGCCGACCTTTCCCTTTCCACCCTTAGCGGACCTGCGCCGCGAACTCCCAGATCGGAATGCCCGGCATCTGGCCCTTGGTGAAGCGGTAGCCGGCCATCTGCCCGAAGCCGATCCGCTCGGCCGTGACGGTCTCGGCGGCGCCCGGGCCGAGCATCAACACGCCGCAGGAATCCACGCGCAGGGTGCCGCTCGACGGGTGAACGCCGAACAGCTCGGACGCGGTCCAGCCGAGCCGGTGCGCCTCTGCGCCGAACCACTCGGGGTACATGGCTGCCCAAATACCAGTGTGAGCTTCCGCTCCAATAACGTAAAGCGCCCGCCAACAATTGTGGCGGGCGCTTCTGCGTTGACTTCACTATGAAGTTGAGAAGACTTCGCAGTCACTACATGCAGTTGCAGACCAAGGCTTGGGTAGGTAGACCATTTTAAACGAGCGAGCGGCGCATTGCGTCCCCGCCGATAACAGGAATGGCGATACACCTCTTCGCTTAGTGGCGCAAGTGGAGAAACGCGGCACGAGGGGTTCGGGAGACCACATGCAAGCCACCGTGGATATGAGCGTCGGCCGCGAGGCCTTGAAGCAAATCCTGGCCGATTTTCCGGAGAGCAGCTCTTATTGGAACGAGGCTCAAAACCGATTTCAGTTTGTTGATCGGTTGCTTAAAGAGTGTCTCGGATGGGAACATCCATATATGGAAGTGGAGCATCGCGATGAGGCGGGAGGAAAATCCGACTATGTCCTTGGCAAGCCGGCAAGAGCTATTCTAGAGGCAAAAAAAGAGGCAATACGCTTTGATATACCTCCATCCGGAAAGGCAAAAACGGTCAGAAAATTACGGGACCTCGTTAATACGTGTAGTAATTTATCTAGTGCTGTCACGCAGGTGCTACAATACTGTGCCCTGCAGGGAGCGCAGATTGCCATTGTTTGCAATGGTCCGCAATTAGCGCTCTTCCAATACTATATTCCTGGCATGTCCCCACTGGATGGTGAATGCTTTCTATTCAACGGTTACCAGTCATATATTGAGGACTTCCCCTTACTTTGGAAATTACTTTCGCCGGAGGGCATTCAGGAGAACAGGGCATTAAGACAACTCACCCTAAATCGCACTCCTCGCATTCCTCCGAAGGCTGTCACAAATATAGGAGAGCCACAAGCATATAGATACCGAAGCCCGTTCCAAGAGAATTTACGCACCTTGTCTTCAGTTTTACTTGAACACATTGAGGATAACCCGAACGTTAAGAGTGATTTTTATCGAGATTGCTACGTACCTCTTGAAGCAAATAACAGACATCTTCTTTTGAGCAAAAAAATTATATCATCCCGTTATCGCCGAAATAGCGAGAGCGGCAGCGCTCCTGCTGCTTTGCAAACTCAAATATCGGCAGGTAAACTTTATGTAGAAGATGTAGAATCGACTTCAATTGCCGGATCGCGACCTATAGTAGTCATCGGAGATGTCGGCGTTGGAAAGACATCATTCTTTGAAAATCTCTTTGAGCAGCTCGAGCAATCCGAGAAAGCACGAACATACTATATCCATCTCAATCTTGGCATCGAGGCGACTCTATCCGCGACGGTCGGCGAATTCATTATCGCCGCAATCCCCGACACACTTCGACGGCGCTATCAGATTGACATCGATAGCGCGGATTTTGTCGACTCATTGTACGCAGAAGACTTAAAGTCTTTCGAAAATGGCATTCATGGTAGACTTAAAGCCATAGATCTATTATCTTATGAAAGAGCTCGTATCGACTTTCTATCAGCCAGGACTGGCAAGGCAGACGAGCATATGAAGCGTGCGCTCATTTATCTCTCGGGCGCAATGGGCAAGCAAATTATTTTAGTGATTGATAATGCTGATCAGCGAAGTTTCAAAGTGCAGCAAGATGCTTTCTTGATAGCTCAAGAACTCGCATCGCTCCGACGGTTTTTCGTATTTAAAGCACTTCGGCCTAGCACATTTTTTGAGTCGAAAACAACTGGTGCTCTTTCGGGTTATCAGAACAGGATATTAACAATTTCGCCCCCGCCAGCTGACGAAGTTTTACGCAAGCGCATTGCCTTTGCTGTTCGAGTGGCTGAGGGCGAAGCTGCGCCGCACGCTCTTGAAGGGATTCAGCTCAATATTAAAAGTATAGTATATTTTCTCCGGGCGACCCTTCGATCGATCCGAGTGAATGCTCAAATAAAGACGTTTCTGAGCAATATTACCGGTGGAAACACGCGTTTGGTGATTGAGTTAATTAGCGGATTTTGCGGCAGCCCTAACGTTGAATGTGAGCGTATTGTCAGTATTGAAAGAGAGGAGGGTGATTACCAGGTTCCGCTTCATGAATTTACAAAGCACGCGCTGCTCGGAGAATACTCGTATTTTAATCCACTTTCTTCATTGGTCGCCTGCAATATTTTTGACGTTAGCTCTGCAGATCCGAGGGAGCATTTTATTTGTTGCCTTCTAATTGCATACATATCGTCACCGTTGGGAATTAAAGACAACGATGGATTTGTGGGTGGGCCGGCTGTCCAAAAAGAATTACTTCGGCTTAGCTTTACTGACGATCAGATTGCACACGCTTTGCGGCGTTTGGCTAAGAAAAGATTAATAGAAACTCCTCAAGCGCATTATCGTGAATTGCCAGTCTCCGAAGATGCTGATCCATTGCAGTATTTCTTTCGCGCAACATCGATCGGCCTCTATCACACGCGATTTTGGGCAGGATCATTTGCTTTTTTGGATGCAGTTTCGATTGATAAGCCAATCTTTGATACCGTTCCGCGTGGTGTTTTGTTTTCAAATGCTGCGTCTCACGAAATTTCTGATCGCTTACGAAAAGCAACAGTGTTTCGAGACTATCTTGAGAATAAATGGCACGAGTCGAACTTCGATTTGACTTATTATGATTTTCCTACAATTGTAAGGGATCGATCATCGGAGTTCCGGACAGTAGAAAACTATGTTCAGAATGGCCCCCGACGCAGTCGAAGTCGACATTCGACAAGAAATTGGAAAAGATGATCAGCTTATTCCTGTAGTTATTACCTGCCCCGCCCCGATCTGCTTACGGGGCGGGGGAGCGTCCGATCTCATTAATTCCACGGGCAGCCTCCTGCCTGGCAACAGCGAGGATGCGTTGGCGACCCTGGCGATCAGCCGTTGCGTTCCATAGGCGAACGAGTTCAGCGGCATCCCCAAGGGCTGCTGCCGGATCCGGACTGAACAGGTCGCTGACCGGACATTGGAGAACGTCAGCGAGCTTCATGAGCAGGCGCCGCAAAGACCGTGCTTCGCTGCCAGGAGCGGACGGGTCGTCAATGTCGTGCATCATGTCACCGGATCGGCGTGTGACGTAGGCTTGGTGGACGGACGCGGCGATGGATCCGCCGTCACCCGGCGGGATCAGGGCCGCGTTCTCGCGTCCAAACCTTCCGAACAGCCGGAGATTCGAGGACGGAGAAATCCAAGCGGAACAGCACGAGGCCGGTCTCGTCGGTCACCTCCATGCGCCAATCTTCACCGAGGGCGATCCGGTGCGCCTTGTCCTTCAAGATCTCGCCGGCCATGCGGATGGCCTCCACCCGCGCGTCGTCCCAACTCGACAGGTCGGTGCCCACCGGATCGGGCATGCTGACGCCGTCGTAGACGTTGAAGTGGAACCGCGCCACGGAACTCTCCCGCCGTGATGAGGCGGGAGCTATGGCCCTCGCTCGCGGACATGCCCGGTCAGTGACCGCGATTACGGTCGCCTATGACATAGAACGACGGGAGGCTCTCTCATATGGATCAGGTTTTTTGATCCGCGAAGGATATGCCGAACCGGATGTGCGAATAGTGCGATTGGCGAAAGAAAGCCCGCCGCAGCGCCGAGCCGGGCGAGCTGAGGAAGTCTCTTGGGAGGAAGCGCAGCCGTAGCCCGCGCGAGCTCGGCATGCCAGTGCGTCAGACGCATGCCGGGGGTGCAGGATTATAGTCGTGGAGACGAAAAAGCCCGCTCCGGCGGACCGGGCGGGCTTTCTCAGGTCAGGGCACTTGGGGAGGGCTCGAGACCTCCGGCCAGTCTACTGCGATTGCGAACAAAGAAAAGCCCCGCGCGGCGGTGCCGGCGGGGCGGAGGTTCGAGAGGACACTATGCGCGCAGTCTACGCGCTGAGAGGCGGGCGGTTCCCGATCAGGGAGGCGGATCGCTCGGCCCGGGCAGCTTCGTCCCAATGGCGATACCAGCCATCAGCGCCACCAGCGCGATGACCCAGGTGAGGTCCTGCTGGAGCGGCGCGCAACTCATGGCGCTGCCTTCCGTTGCAGGATCTCGAACTCCAGCGGCGGCAGGATCGACACGATCGACCAGCCGAGCGCCCGCTGGAGGACGTTGCAGTCGTAGGCCACCACGCCGTAGAGGCGGCCGCGCCCCGGCATCGCGTCGAGCGGGATGTACGGCCCGATGATCTCCTCCTCGCGGCCGAGCGGCCCGTAGGCGTCGAATCGCTCGGTGTCGAAGTCGATCCGCCGACCGTTGCCGTCGATGATCCACCAGCGGCGGGCGATCTCGCAGGAGCGCTTCCGCTCGCGCACCCCATGCACGAGCAGGCGCTCGCCGACCCGAACCTGTTTGCCCGGGTTGACGATCTCCCGCGCGATTTGGCGGCTCGCGGTCGATGAAGGTCATCCGACAGTTTTCAGGAGCGACTTGCTGGCCGAACCATTTCTATGCTGGCCTGCAAACCGTCAGTGATCAGCTCGTGGCGGTAGGCAAGCCCAAGCTCCCGCCCCAGATTGGAACTGCTTGGATGATGACCGCCAACCTCAATGTCATTACAAGGAAGGCATGTGGCAGCTTATCGCTTGATCCTTGAGACCGTCGCCCGCCTCAATCGCCCGCAAATACCCATCTTGTCTCATCTATAAAAGCATTTTGGTTGTATAATGTCGAACTATAGCAAAATAGCCGCTTAAATCCAGAATTATCGAGTTAGTTTAAGTAAGCAGGACTTATAAATCTCACCTGGGGTCAATATAAATGCTGTCAAAATCGAAGGATCTGCTCAGCGTTGCAGAAAGCGGAGTTCGAATACCAACATGGCATAGACATTGGTCAAGTTTCACGCGGTTCAATCCGGAAAAAAATGAAGTAATACAAGAGGTTTATGGTAGTAAGGGGAAATATTTAATTGAACAGGAGGAATTACATGTTAGTTGGGAAAACTGGCCACCAGAAATCTTCGTATGGAGAGAAGGAATTTTAGTTCTAAAAGATTTAGCTACAAAGCATCTAGATTATGAAAATAATTTTAGCACATCAAGCCGCGCTATAATATTTGTGCGCGAACCCTACGACCGAAACGAGGCTCTGCATCGCGTACAGTCTGAGCCTTTGATACGCGGTCTGCAAGTTTTGGGGATTTCCGTCCACGTTTTAAACCCAGATCTCGCATATAACGAAGAGAATATAACTAACTCCTCTCACCTTGTATTTCATTATAAAAATCGTCGGGCTTGCGAAGTCAGTTATCAAATAAAAAAATCGACCGGCTGCAAAGCAATATGTTTGGCGTCGGACATATACTCTCTTCAGTGGTATGTTGATCTTTCTAATTGGGTTGATGTGTTTTTTGCTCCTACTAAACTACATCAAAATATCCTCGCGGCGTCGACTGGTCGCCCGGTCTTTCACCTGCCTGAATTCGTAGATTCTATAGCGTTACCGAGCGAAGCGGGCATATTTCCTGTTGAGCAAAATCAAAATATATGCTGGTTTGGATATCCTGAATCTTTTGACAAAAGCTTGGGGTTCATATTGCGCGATTTAGTTCTTCGGGGCGATCTTGATCCTCGAAATTTCGGCATCTTGGCGAGCGGGGATGACAATTTGATGCCGGGTGCTGATCATATTAAATTCAGCTCCAGTGATTTCTACAAAGATACGGCGCGATTCAGATACTCACTTCTAAGTCATTTTCCGTTCGATATGCATGTGAATTCGCTTATCAAATCGCCGAATAAATTAATTACATCGATTGTGAGGGGGATGATTCCAGTTTTTTCTGCTACTCCGAGCTACTTAGATGTCGCGGCTACATACGATCTTGAGGGCTTGCATTATTGTAACGCAAACGAGCTAGTTCTGAGGTTACGCGATCTGGATAAGCTGGCTGATTTGAAAGGTAAAACCTTGGATAAAATTCGATCCAGATTACTTTTTGATTTGTCGCCGCCAAAGATAGCCGCTAAATTTCTGAGTGATTTGTATTAGAGCTTGGATATTTGAAAGTTCGGGGAAGTATTTTAATGAAACTTCAAAGTAGAAAGACCGATTAGATATAGGACATTTTGTCTTACTGACCAATTCGTATTCGCGATATTCATCTACAAATAGAGCTTAAGTGTCAAATCAATCTTTGGCAAAAGAAAGGGTTTCGTCGACGTAATAGAAACGCGGACGCACAGCGTTATAGCGTGATTGCCAATGGAAAGCCCGCCTTGCGCTGAGCAGGGGCAGGCATAGGATCGGGCAAATCTCGGAGCGGTGTTGTCAATCAGGCGGCTGCGTGGGGTGGCGCTTCGACTGCATCTCCTGCGCGATGCCTGCGAGGATCACCCCGATCAGCGCGCCGATCCCGACGTACATCAGGGTCTCGCCGGTATGGGTCCAGAGCATCAGGCGCCTTCGTCTGGCGCGGGCGGCATGGTGATGCCGTGCTGCAGGCAGAGCCGTTCGAGCTGCTCCGCGTAAGCCATCCATTGATCGCGGTCCCGTTCCGCTTCAGCAAGGCGCTCGCCGCTTCGACCGGCGCGATCGGCCAGCTGGGCGAAGTCTTCCGCCCGCTTCTCGCGAAACTCTTGAAGCACGTTGGCCAGATCCGATGCGGTCTGCTGTGCCGCCGAGATCCCGGCGGGCGCGGCCGGCATGAACGCATAGATCGCCTTGCTCAACAGGTTCATGCGCGGTTACGCGAAGCACTACGCCGAGGCCGAGCACGTCGGCTTCATCACCAACGATCGGTGGGGCTTCACCCTCGGCTACTCGCCGGACGCGCTGGTGGGCCGCGACGGCCTCGTGGAGTGCAAGTCGCGCCGGCAGAAGTACCAGGTCGAGACGTTCCTGGTGCACGTGGTCGAGGGCACGATCCCGTCCGACTACCTGCTTCAGATCCAGACCGGGCTCCTCGTGTCCGAGCGGTCCTGGTGCGACCTCGTCTCGTATTCCGGCGGCCTGCCCATGGCGGTGATCCGGACCTACCCGGACGAGAAAGTCCAGCAGGCGATCGTCGAGGCGGCCGGCGACTTCGAGCGCCGCATCCGGGAGGCGATGGACCGCTACCGAGCCTCCGTCGCGACCTCCGGCGCCGTTCCGACGATGCGCACACCCCGGGAGATCCAGGCATGACGGACCTGTCGCAGACCATCGCGCCGAAGAGCGACCAGCTGAACGCCGACGACCTCATCGGCGGCCCGCGCACCATCAAGGTGACGCGCGTGTCGGCCATGAAGGAGCCGGATCAGCCGATCGCGATCTACTTCGAGGGCGACAACGGCAAGCCGTACAAGCCGGGCAAGTCCATGCGCCGGGTGTTGGTGCGCATCTGGGGTGTCGACGGCAGCGCCTACGCCGGCCGGCGCATGACGCTCTATCGGGACGATGCGGTGCAGTTCGGCGGCGTGGCGGTCGGCGGCATCCGGATCAGCCACATGTCCGGGCTCTCGTCGGCGGTGACGATGCCGCTCACCGAGAAGCGCGCGAGCCGCCGGCCCTTCACGGTCAAGCCGCTGCCGGAGGAGCAGGCCCCGAAGCGCGATAACGATCGCCAGCAAGGCACAAAGCGGACGCTGGAGGATGTGGCGCGCGAGAAGGCTAGGAGCGGCCAGGAGGTCTACGATGAGTGGACTGCCCGCCTGAAGCCGGAGCAGGCCGAACGGCTCGTCGACATCCAGGACGACATCAACCGGCTTCTCGATGAGGCTGATGAGCGCCGTCGTGATGAAGACGGATCCGACGACTTCCCGGGCGACACGCCGGCCACCGAGAGAGCCGCGTGATGGCCGCCGACACGAGGGCGACCCTCGACCTCTCCACCATAGACCCACTGCAGCTCGCCCTGGCGGCTGAGACTGCGGCCCGGGCCAGCCTCGACGCCGCCGGCATCCTCGGCGCGTGCAGCGAGCGGCCGACCGCCGAGGAGGCCGCCTGACTATGTGCTTGGCTTGCAACAACCAGTGCTGCGGCAGCGACGAATTCAGCCACTGTGGCTGCGACGGCTGCTTTGAGCCGGACTGCTGGAGCGATGAGGCCGACGACATCGATTTCGGGGACGAGATGGATGAGCCCGACGACGAGGATGACGGCGGCGTTCTGATGCCGCTAGCCGGGTGCGGGTGCGGGCCAGCGTTCAGGCGATTCCGGTGCGAGGCGGTGGCGTGATGCGCCTGCGTCAGACGAAGTGCTGCGGTAAAATCACGGCCTGCGCTTGCACGACCAGGCTGAACGCCGTGGCGGCCGTCACGACCGCGTCAACGAGGCGGCTACGCACGGTGGCTGGCTTGGTCATCGGAAGCTCCCTCAATGCGGCGGCCGGTGATCAGCTCCGTTGGGACAGCCTTATGGCTAAGCTCAGTGTCGCTAAGATTTCGTGGATTGTTGCATCGGCCGTGGTGCCTCGCACCACACTTGACCCCGCGTTCGGGGAGCGGGTGAGCGCGGGGGAGGGGGTATGAGCGGGCCGTCGCTACGGGTTCAGCCCCGCATCGAGCTTCCGCACCGCGCGGACCGACTTCGGCGGATCGATCTGCGACCGTGCCTCTATCCGGTGCGACATCCGACCGACAGTCATCAGGGATCGCAGCTTCGCGGTCACACCGATCAGCACCAGCAGACCAGTCACCAGCGCGAAGACGGTCAGTGTGTGCCGGATCGCGTCATCGTAATGGCTGCCGGCATGGACGATCAGCCAGCCCACGCCAACGAAGACGGCTGCCGAGATCAAGGGAACCACCAGGTCAGCCATTGTACCACGAGCAGCGAGGCTATTGGGCGCTCAATTCTGGCTCAGCGCCTGCTGCCGGATCGACGCGATTTCGCCTTCGACCTCTGTGAGGATAACGCGGACGCGCTCGACAGCACGCGCCGTTCGGACTGCGTGATCTCCATCGAGGATCCCGTCGGCGCGGACAGTCTCCATCAGATAAGGCATGATGCGCCGATTGAAGTAATCGTAATCCGTAGGACTCTTTATCTCATAGAATACGGCCAACGCGTGATAGGCGCGTGCAATCAGTCGCAGCGCAATATCGCCTGTCTCGTCCCGCTCGATACTGCTCATCGTCGCTTTTGGTCTGCCGAGCCGAGGGTGAAGCGGCCTAGCATGGCTGTGGATAACTGTCGATTGGAAGCGCGGCTCGATATTCGCCTAGCGCCTCGCCGCGTCGGCATTTCGTATTCATATGGCCAAGTTGCAACAGCGATAGCCTTCGCTCGCTCGGCGGTGCGGCTGTCAGCGTCAGGTATCCAGCGATCCGCTCGGTCGGATCATGGCGGCGACCTCCCGCTCGATGTCGGTGAGAATGCCGTGAACGCGTGTCGCGACGCCGTCGGGCACGCCGCCACCCGCATCGTTCTTCTCCGCGATCAAGCGCAGGTTGGCTTCGACAAACGCGTGGATGCGCGCCTGCGCCTGCTCGAACTCGCCCGGATGTGTGGTCTCGAACAGAATTGCGAGCGCGAGGTACGCACGCCCGATCATGTCGAGCGCCAATTCAGTGTCATCCCCTGGCTGATCAGAATTCGCGTCCATGAGGACCCAATCTACGGGTACGAGGCCATGGAATGTTTGCGTAACAGAGTAACAAGGGGGCGCCAATGACGAGGTTCCCGCCATCCAACGGATTAGCAGTTGGTCCCGCCAGAAAGCTTCCCAATGTCGCGCCTGCTCGTGCACTGAAACGCATCCAATGCACGCTCAGACACTCACACGATCATCGCAAGCGCCACCGCCACCAAAACCAGCAGTGCAGCACCGATCCACGGCGCCCAGCGCCGAAGCGCACCCTCGCGCATAAAGCCTTTGAGCACGCCCAGCCCCTTCGGTTTCAGTTCGAGCGCGTAGCCGCGCGCCTGGCTGTGCGCATCGCCCTGAGCTGCGGAGCAGTCCCATGCCCGACAGCAAAACGACGCGCGACGGCTTCACAGCTGCCGAACTCGCCGAATGCGCCGAACACGAGGTCCGCCAGCGACAGCGCGCTTACCCACGTTGGGTCGAGGCCGGTCGCATGACGCGGCAGCTCGCAGAGCGCCAGACAGCACTCATGCAGTCGATCGCTAGCAAGCTCCGCGCCGAGGCCGATGCCGAGGGCGCCAAAGGGGATTTGTTCGGCGAGGAGGTGCGCCCATGAACGTCGTC
>NZ_JBKFBO010000146.1:0-6907 GCF_053346215.1 Methylobacterium sp. A49B | reverse complement strand
GTGTCCGTCACGCAGCGCCGCGAGGCCGTGCGCGTCTACGCGGTGCTGGCGACGACGGCAGACGAGGCACTGGAGGCGATCGCGCTCTCCGCGCCGCCGCGGGCGAAGCTGGAGATCGTGGGCGGCCTGTCGCGCGACATGGCCCGTCGCATGGGCCTCAAGGCAGGAGAGCTACGCCTGGTGTGATGCGCTGGAGAACGGCACGGCCCAAACTTCACGTGTGCGACCGACGTATAGCTTGTCCATCCAGGTGAATGTGCGTGACTGTGATCGGCCTAAGCTCGCACGGTCGGGCCGGCGCAGTTCTTCCCGTACCGGGTCGGTGTTTCGCGGGCTTCAAAGTAACGCCCTGACGCTCGCGTATTCTGAGACTGACTGCGCCCTGCCGCCCGCCGGCGTGCGGGGCGCCTCTTTCAGAACGGCAGCTGATCCGCCAACCCCGGGGGCACCTTTCCGAAGATCGCCAGCGTCACCGGCTCTCCGCCATCGTCGTAGTTCGGATCAACGACCGTGCGGGTGAAGGCGGCCACACCGATCGCCCGGCCTCGGTTCACGTGCTCCTCGGCCACCCGGCAAGCCTCGTCCGGTGCCTTGCAGTCGATGCGGTTGCCCAGGGCGAGCTTGTCCTTCACCAGAACGAACAACTGGACGCTGTGAGCGATGATGGGCTTTAGGACCATGGTGGTTGCTCCTTGATTGCGGGATTACCTCGAAAGTTAAAACGGCAACATGTCTCTAGCCTCGGATGGTACATCGCCGAACGCGGCAATCGTAATAGGATCTTGGTCTTCTAAATCGCAGCAAGCGATTGCCACGGCTCCTGCATAACCTCTGCGGCACGATAGCTGCTGAGCCTGTTGTCTGGCTTCGTCAGCATTGGAGCACATCTGAGCCTTGCCCCGTTCCAATGGACCCTTTCTGTTGCGCTTGAACCCGAGAGCGGCATAGTTCCTACGTGATGCCATCGCGGTCTCCGTGACCCACGAAGGCTGGCACGAAACGGAACATAAAGGGAACAAACAAAATCAGCGGTTGTGGATGAGTGTGGATATCGCCTTGGCGAGCATGACCTGCTGGGTACATTTTGTACTTGACGTGCTGGGTACGTGACGTACCATATGGCTTCTCGCCTCTTGCGACGGAGCCGCCCCAGTGCTCACCGCCAACCTCGATCATCACCGGCCTCTGCCGCCTCTCCCCCGCGGCACCCGCATCGGCCGCCCCTGCGCCGACGGCTCCCTCATCCCCGGCACCATCCTCGGTCCCGCCTTTGGTGAGGGCTTCTACTGCGCCGAGCTGAGGGGTGAGGCCGGACCCACGATCGTCTGCCTCCACGTCGGAGAGGTCCTGGTCGATCCCGTGTTCGCGGATCTGCGCACGGCGGCGGTGGCGCTGCGGGATTTGGATGAGCGCGTGGCGCTCGCCATTCGGCCGCGTCGCGTCGTGGGTGCGTTCTGATGCCCGCCCGGCAGCGCCAGAACTTCAAGCCTGCGGTGAAGAAGGCCGCCCTCGATCGCGCCGAAGGCCAGTGCGAGGGTGCCATGCCGGATGGCTCCCGTTGCCCCTGTGCCATCCCGCCCGGCGGCCGGATCTTCGATCACGTCATCCCGGACGCCAACGGCGGCCGCCCGACGCTCGACAATTGCCAGGTGCTCTGCCTGCCCTGCGACCGCGCGAAGTACTCGGCCGATCGCCGGGCGATCGATAAGACCCGACGCCAGGCCGAGCGCCACGCCGGCACGCAAGCACCTTCCCGCCCGATGGTGGGGTACAGCTTCTTCCGGACCTCGAACGGTTTCGGCGGCGTCACGCGCGACCGCACCACGGGCGCGATCCTGCCGCGCCGTCCCGGCGTCATCGACGTGAGGGACCTGTGATGGCGGCCGCCCCGATGTTCGGCGCCCTGCCGCTCGCCCACGCGCCGGTCGCTTCGATCCCGGCGCTGACCCACTACAGCGATCGACTGACCTCGCACGTCTACTCGGTCCGCCAGTCTCTGATGCCGGGCTTCAAGCCGCACGGGCTGTGGGCGTCGGTCGACGCCGGCAACATCAGCTGGCCGGACTACGTCGAGGCCGAGGGCGAGGCGTACCTCTACCGGCTTCGCATCGTTCACGACGTGCGGCTCGCGACGGACGCTCGGGTCCTGCTGCTCGGGACCGTCGAGGATTTCGACGCCTTCGCCGGCGAGTACGGGCGCACCGAGCGCTTCGTGCCTTCCGACTACCACATGTACATCGACTGGAAGGCGGTCGCTGAGGCTTACCAGGGCATCGTCATCGCGCCCTACCGCTACGACCGCCGGTTCGACGGCGGCCTCTGGTACTATGGCTGGGACTGCGCCTCCGGCTGCATCTGGGATGCGGCCGCGATCGTCGCGATCACGGTGCGCTCTCCCGCGAGGGAGGTCGCCTGATGGCCGCCCGCGCCCGCCGCCAGCTCGCGCCCGAGCCGCCTCCGACCGCCGAGCAGGTACCGGATTTCGGTACCTATCGGCTGGACCAGCTCGGCTCCTGCCAGTGCCGCTACGCGTGCTCCTCACGCGGGACGGATCACCGCTTCTGCGGTCGACCGGCGGTTCACCATCACCCCAAGCGCGAGGCCGTCTGGTGCGCGGAGCATCGGGACATCGTCTTCGTCGACTGGCGCCCGGGCGGCCAGGTCCTGCGCCGCGCGGGGAGGGCCTGACATGCCTGGTCGCCGCTTCACCGATGCCCAGCGCGAGCAGATGGCCGAACGCCGCGAGGCTGGCGACAGCTACGCCAAGATCGGCCGCCGGTTCGGGTGCTCCGCCTCGAACGTCTACTGGATCTGCCTCGCGCTGGGCGCCGATCATCCGAAGGCGCGTCTGACCTCGGCGACCGCACCCGGACCCGCGGTGGTCCAGCGCGGCGACCACGCCGTCCGCCGGTTCTCACCGGACGAGGACGCCCTCCTGCTCACCCTCGATGCCGAGGGCCTGGGCAACACCGCGATCGGCAAGGTCCTGGGCCGACCCGCCAACTCCATCCGCGGGCGGCTGATGACGCTCGCCCGCCGCGAAGCCCGAGCGGAGGCCGCCTGACATGCCCCACCCCAAGGAGCATCCGCTGGCCGGCCGCCGCGTCGTTCCCCACCGCCATCTGCGAACGGGAGAGACGGTCTACGTGATCGACTGGGTCGACCGCCTCCCGGGCGGCCTCGCCCTGCTGCACCCGGACCATCCGGAGGCCCGCGCCTTCCGGCGTCGTGTCGCTGTCCTCGACCTCCACGCCTCCGGCGCCGTCCTCGCCCGCTCCACTGCCGGCCTCACGCTCGTCCATCACGCTGAGCTGCCGTCCTACGACCCCGTCCCTGTGGGAGTGATCTCGTGAGCGACCGCGCCTTCCTGGGCGTTCTCGCCCATCTCGACCCTCGGGCGCCCGGTCAGACCATGCTGGTCACCGTCGCCCTCCCGCGTGGCGAGTGCGACGCCGTCGTGAAGGCGCTCGGCGCCCCCGATCCGGAGCTCGGGCCGCACGTCGCCCTTCTGCCGTGCCTGCGCCCGGACCATCCGCGCAGCGATGACGACGCGGTGCTGCTCGCCGCGCTGCGGACCGTGAACCGGCTGCTGGCGGCAGGTCCCCCGCGCCTCAGCCACGAGCTGCTGCACGAGCTCGGCGCGCTGCAAGCCGCGACCGCCGGGCGCGCGCGGCGTCGGGACATCACGGCGCTGCCTGCCTCGATCCCGGGAGCGCTCTGATGGTCGACGTCAGCCCCACCGCCGAGTTGCTCGACCGGATCGCCGCCACCCTCGGCGTGCCGGTGGAGACCTTCACTACGCGGCCCACGCCGGTCGCTTCGAGCAACGCGGTGGTCGACCAGGTTGCGGCGCTGCTGGTCGATCCGGACGGCTGGCGCTTGGCCGTCGCCTTCGAGGCGCTGCCCTCACAGTTCCGACGGTCGCTGGCCGACATAGCCGAAGCGATCCTCGCCTCCTCCAGCAGGTCGGAGGCCGCCTGATGCCCGGCCCCTCACACGAGCCGCTGCGGCACCCCAGGACAGGCGAAACCTACGCCGCTCTCAGGGAGCGCGCCCGGACCATGCGCCAGGAGACTGGCGCCAGCCTGGTCGCGATCGCCACCGCCCTCGACGTTACCAAGGTGGTCGTCTCCAAGTGGGTTCGCGATCTGCCGGACCACGCGAAGGTCTGTCGCCTCAACGTCGTGGCCCATCACAAGCGGCGACGCCTGTACCCGCGCGGGGCAGGGACGGCCAGCTACGTCGAGGCGCTGAAGCGTCAGGGCATTCCGCAGGCCGAGCGCATCCGCCTCGCGCATGAGGCAGCACGATGAACGGCCCCGCCGCTGCTCGCGCTCTCGTCATGGGTGTCCTCGTCCTTTTCCTCGTTCTTGGGATCCTGCTGATCCCGGTGCTGGAGGAGGAGCTGCGGCGGGCGACGGCGAAGAAGATCGCGGCTGAGGCTGCAGCTAACGACAACGCCCGGAGGGGCGCTCCTCAGCCAGAAAGGCAGGTTGGATGAACGCGTCGCCCCACAACCTCAGCCGCCAGCAAGTCATGGCGCTCTTGGATCAGCGGGACACGCTGCTGGAGCAGGTGCGGCAGTTGGAGGAGGCGCTCGCACCGACGGCAATCCTGCCGCGCACTTGGCGCCTCACCGCGACGGAAGAGCGACTCCTGCGCGCATTGCGGGCTGTCGGCCCGAACGTCCTGCATCACGAGCGGGCAATGCTCGCCCTGTACGGCATGCTGGACGAGGCGCCTCAACAGAAGATCCTCGACGTCTTGGTCTGCAAGATCCGGCGCAAGCTCATGGAGGCGCAGGCGCAGGTCCGGATCGAGACGATCTGGGGCCGCGGCTGGCGTCTCTCGCCGGAGAGCTGTGCGCGGTTCGACGCGCTGGTGGGCGAGGATCGCGCTCGTTGGGCAGCGCAAGCCCAGGCGGTCGCGTGATGCGCCGCCTTCAGACGAAGTGCGGCGGCAGGATCATGGCCTGCGCCTGCACAACGAGGCTGAACGCGAGAGCTGCGGTCACGACCGCGTCGACGAGGCGGCTACGCACGGTGGCTGGCTTGGTCATCGGAAGCTCCCTCGTTGCGGCGGCCGGTGATCAGCTCCGTTGGGACAGCCTTATGGCTAAGCTCAGTGTCGCTAAGATTTCGTGGATTGTTGCATCGGCCGTGGTGCCTCGCACCACACTTGACCCCGCGTTCGGGGAGCGGGTGAGCGCGGGGGAGGGGGTATGAGCGGGCCGTCGCTACGGGTTCAGCCCCGCATCGAGCTTCCGCACCGCGCGGACCGACTTCGGCGGATCGATCTGCGACCGTGCCTCTATCCGGTGCGACATCCGACCGACAGTCATCAGGGATCGCAGCTTCGCGGTCACACCGATCAGCACCAGCAGACCAGTCACCAGCGCGAAGACGGTCAGTGTGTGCCGGATCGCGTCATCGTAATGGCTGCCGGCATGGACGATCAGCCAGCCCACGCCAACGAAGACGGCTGCCGAGATCAAGGGAACCACCAGGTCAGCCATTGTACCACGAGCAGCGAGGCTATTGGGCGCTCAATTCTGGCTCAGCGCCTGCTGCCGGATCGACGCGATTTCGCCTTCGACCTCTGTGAGGATAACGCGGACGCGCTCGACAGCACGCGCCGTTCGGACTGCGTGATCTCCATCGAGGATCCCGTCGGCGCGGACAGTCTCCATCAGATAAGGCATGATGCGCCGATTGAAGTAATCGTAATCCGTAGGACTCTTTATCTCATAGAATACGGCCAACGCGTGATAGGCGCGTGCAATCAGTCGCAGCGCAATATCGCCTGTCTCGTCCCGCTCGATACTGCTCATCGTCGCTTTTGGTCTGCCGAGCCGAGGGTGAAGCGGCCTAGCATGGCTGTGGATAACTGTCGATTGGAAGCGCGGCTCGATATTCGCCTAGCGCCTCGCCGCGTCGGCATTTCGTATTCATATGGCCAAGTTGCAACAGCGATAGCCTTCGCTCGCTCGGCGGTGCGGCTGTCAGCGTCAGGTATCCAGCGATCCGCTCGGTCGGATCATGGCGGCGACCTCCCGCTCGATGTCGGTGAGAATGCCGTGAACGCGTGTCGCGACGCCGTCGGGCACGCCGCCACCCGCATCGTTCTTCTCCGCGATCAAGCGCAGGTTGGCTTCGACAAACGCGTGGATGCGCGCCTGCGCCTGCTCGAACTCGCCCGGATGTGTGGTCTCGAACAGAATTGCGAGCGCGAGGTACGCACGCCCGATCATGTCGAGCGCCAATTCAGTGTCATCCCCTGGCTGATCAGAATTCGCGTCCATGAGGACCCAATCTACGGGTACGAGGCCATGGAATGTTTGCGTAACAGAGTAACAAGGGGGCGCCAATGACGAGGTTCCCGCCATCCAACGGATTAGCAGTTGGTCCCGCCAGAAAGCTTCCCAATGTCGCGCCTGCTCGTGCACTGAAACGCATCCAATGCACGCTCAGACACTCACACGATCATCGCAAGCGCCACCGCCACCAAAACCAGCAGTGCAGCACCGATCCACGGCGCCCAGCGCCGAAGCGCACCCTCGCGCATAAAGCCTTTGAGCACGCCCAGCCCCTTCGGTTTCAGTTCGAGCGCGTAGCCGCGCGCCTGGCTGTGCGCATCGCCCTGAGCTGCGGAGCAGTCCCATGCCCGACAGCAAAACGACGCGCGACGGCTTCACAGCTGCCGAACTCGCCGAATGCGCCGAACACGAGGTCCGCCAGCGACAGCGCGCTTACCCACGTTGGGTCGAGGCCGGTCGCATGACGCGGCAGCTCGCAGAGCGCCAGACAGCACTCATGCAGTCGATCGCTAGCAAGCTCCGCGCCGAGGCCGATGCCGAGGGCGCCAAAGGGGATTTGTTCGGCGAGGAGGTGCGCCCATGAACGTCGTC
>NZ_JBKFBO010000145.1:0-16035 GCF_053346215.1 Methylobacterium sp. A49B | reverse complement strand
CCAGAGTAAACGAACGGTTCACCAACTCAGCGCAATTGCTCGGGTCGCCTCGATCCTACCGCGATGTGGCGACGTTCTACCGGCACACCCACCGGAGATACGCAGCCATGCAGATCCTCAATCTGCTCACCGGACAGATGGTCGAGGTGCGTGTTCCCCGGCCGGGACCGAGGACCGCCTGATCCTCCTGGCAATGCGGACCCACGCATAGCCACTCCCCGGGCCATAAGCGCCTGACCCGGTACCAGCGACCTCAGCCCCGCGGCATAAGCCCGGCCCCGCCACGAGCCCCAGCGAACCGATGACGCTCTCCGATCTCGATAAGCCTGCTGAACTCACCGTGTGGCCCGGCCATACACCGGCCCATGTCGCCGACGCTCGCAGCTTCTCGACCCTGCGCGCGGCTCTGGCCGCAGCGGCCGAGGTAATCGACGCGGAAAACGCGAAGCCCTGGATCATCACCGAGAACGGCGACATTCTGGCGCCCAACTGGATTAGGGCCAACACCGGATCGCGCCGCATGCACTGATTGGCCGAGAGCCGCAGCTCTGCGGTGTTGAGAACACCACCGCCGCCGACGCTCACGCTCAATCAGCCTGCCCCAGAGAGCAGGACGATCCCGTTAAGCAGCGCAGCCAGTTCCGACTGGCGCCCCGTCCCAGTTTTGGCGAACACGGCCTTGAGCTGCGAGCGCACCGTGTTGGCCGACACACCTGTCTGTTCGGCGAGCGTCGGGACATTCAGGCCTCGCGCGACGTCGCGAGCGATGCGAGCTTCGGCTGGCGTCAGATCAAACAGTCCTTGGACGAGCCGTGCATCCGGCACACGATCAGCGTCGAGAGGCGTGACCACGGCGAGGCAAGCGGTCCGCGCGAAGACGTCGCGCGCGTTCCCGAGGACGGGGACGAGGTGAACGATCGCCGCTTGACCGTTGATCCCTGCCGGCAGCGGTATCGAGGCGCCTTGCATCGCGTTTGGCGCAATGCGCCCATTGTCCAAGATCGTGCGCAGGCTAGCGTCAGCTGGTGGATGGGAAATGACCAGTCCAGTCGGCCCATCCTGAAACAAAGCCGGCATATGTCTCACGAAGCGATCGTTCGCCGCCAGGATCCTGCCGCTGAACGATAGGGCGGCCGCCGCTAGTCCAAGGGCTTCCAAATCGCCGACCGTGGCCTCGAACCGCAATTGACTGTACCGCGCCGCCAGGAGTGCCGCACGGGCGAGGTGCGGGCGGTAAGTGTCGAGGTGCTCGGCTTGGGCTCGGGAAAAGGGGCCTTGTCCGTGGCGGCGCTCGATGTTGACCACGAGGGTGTCACCGTTCGGAACCGCGATGGCGGTCCCGAGATGCCAGCCGCCTCCGAGGCGTCGCATGTCGGCGTACATGGGCTCCTGGTCGAGTTCCTCATCGGTGAAGAGATCGAGGTCGGTCAGAAACCCCGCATGATCGCGCCGAACCCCGCGCTCGACCAAGGGGTTTGCCGCCATCCAGCCAGCGGCCAGGAATGCATCGAAAAACGGGGTTGTAGCCTCCGAGGCGGTCCAGCGCGTCGCTTCAGGCGTGGCTGTAAAGAGCATGCCACCCCAAGCGCCCGTCATCTGCGATAGGCGATCGAGCAGCGCTGGCCACGCCTCTGGAATATGAGCAGCCTCATAGATGTCGCCCAGCAAGGTCTCGTCGAGCACGGTCGTAAATAGCCTGATAGCGCTGAGGTTTTGCGCTGGAACGATCTGAAGCCAACTACGTCAGATTGGTTTCGATTGCGTTCGTTCTATCGTCCGACCGTAGACCCTCAGCGCATGGCTCGGCCGCCTCTACCACCCGCGAGAATTCTCACGGAGTCGCTTCAGTCAAGGTCGCCCAATGCCCTCCGGCAGCCTTCGTTTGGTTCCGCTGGCCTCGTTTTCCCCAGAACTGGAACCTCAGTAGGCGTGCTGGTTACGGTTTTGCCCCCTCCCCCTTGAGAGGTGGGGCCGTGATGGCCCTCTCTTCGCGGAGGGGGTCCTGCCACGGTATCCCCATCATGGGACTGCCTTGCAGGCTTTCGAGTGAGCCGGATCCAGCCCTGCCACTCCGGCGAGATGATCCGGAGCACGTTGGTGTCGTTGCGGAAGCCAGTAATCTGGCGCTCCTCGACGGTCAGGAGCCCGAACTGCCGGGCCTCGCGGATGGCGTTCTTCACGGTCGAGCGGCACACGCCGGCCACCGCGGCCATGTTCTCGATCGACAGCCGGCAGTCCTTCCGGCGGGCGGTCTCAGCGGCCACCAAGGCGAGGACCGCCTGCTCTGCCAGCGTGAACCGCACCGCGATGGCCGGTGGGAGCCGCCCAGAGGCCGCCCAGCGGCGATGACGCTCCATCGAGGATCCGTGCGTGGGCGCGAGCCAACGGTCCTCCTGGGCGACCCTACAGCTCCGGAAGCGATCCCAACTTGGATTGGTGAGGTTGCCGAGGGGTTCGAGCCCTGTTCGGGCTTTGACCAGGCGGCTGTAACATGGGTTTGACGCTGCGCCTCAATCAGAACGGACAGCTTCTCGGCCTCGGCCTCCGTCACCTTCCCTTCGCCGTAGGCCTTCCACAGCGCAGCCGTGATAGCCGGCAGCGCGGCGCGCGGGGCCGTCTCCGCCTGTCGGCGGATTTCCTCGGCATAGGTCATCGGTCCCGGTCCCTCTCGGGCCGCGGCTAGGGTCCAGGCCAAGCCTTCCCGTTGACGGAAACAGGTTCCATCTTGACTCCCGAGGGAGGTCATGGCTTGTGGGGGGGGTAGTCACACCGGCCCCACAAGGCCCCAGGATTTTCAGCAGCCTCTTCCTTGCCGGGAAGGGGCTGTTGGCTTTTCGGGGTCTATCTCGCGGCGATGGTCTCCTAAATGGCGGCCGCGACTCGCCGAGGCGGGTGCAGCCGGAACGGTCCATGTCGGCCGGGGCGCACGGTTAAGTCAACTTTGGCATCCCAGCGGTCGACATCGATCGATGCCGCCGTATGCTGCTGAACCAGCGGTCTGCGACACAGCCGGATCGCGCCCCCACAGCAGCGGACCGTCTCATGCGCCTTTCGACCGTTATTGCCGGCCTGTGCCTCGGAGCTGCGCTGCCTTGCGCCGTGTTCGCTCAATCGGCTCAGAAGCCTGCTTCGACGACCGTGCCGGATCCGGCTCTGGTGAAGGTCGCGCGGGAGACGGTCGCGCAGATGCAGGGCGATCGCACCGCGACGCTCAGCGCCATGGCTGGGCCGATGGTCGGCATGATGCAGCAGCTCGGCATCAAGGAACCCGACAAGGCACAGGTGTTGGTGCAGGAGGTGGTCTTACCGACCCTGACCGCGCACTATGACGAGTTGCTCGACATCCAGGCTCGCGGCTTCGCTACGGTCCTCGGTAAGGACGACCTGCAGGCCATTGCGGCCTTTTATGCGACGCCGGCCGGCAAGCACCTCGCGGCAGCCCAGCCGCAACTCGCCCAGGTTCAACTAACGGGCATGCAGCAGTGGATGCAGTCGGTGATGCCCGAGATGCAGGGTAAGATCGTCAAGGCAGTCCAGGCGCACGGTTGGGCGCCCGGTGGACAGGCAAAGCCACGCTGAACCAAGCGTCACCATGATCCGGTCTGAACTTGTCGCCCGCATCGCCGAGCAGAACCCGCACCTGTACGCGCGGGATGTCGAGCGAGTGGTGGATGCCATCCTCGATAGAATGACCGACGCACTGACGAACGGCGACCGCGTGGAGCTACGCGGGTTCGGGGCCTTCTCGACGCGGGAGACTAAGGCCCGCATCGGCCGCAACCCGCGCTCTGGTGCCAGCGTGCAGGTGGCGGCCAAGGCGAACGTCCACTTCGCCCCGAGCAAGCTGATGAAGGCTCGGCTCAACCGCGAGAAGATCGAGCCAGAGTTGAAGGCGGAGCGGCTTCTGCGCGCGTCCTGATCAGACCAGTCAGCATCGTTCCGGCTGCGCCAGCAGGATGGCGGCCCGCACCGCCGCGCGGCGGAGATCATCGCTTGCCCATGGCTGACTCATCAGCGTCCTAGCGAACGGATGGCCTGCGACGGCTGCGGCCGGGTCGATGCGGAAGCCTTCGCCGAAATTAATTGGACCGCTCTGTGGGTTGGCCAGGTAGGCTTCGACGACCGCCGTGATATCCTCATCGACCACGTGCAGCGTCGCCAGCAGGTCGAGGGTCATGAGAGGCATCGCGGTACCATAGGCCACTCACTACGTCCGCACCGCGCTTTATGTAGTTGCGGCCTCCTCGCCGAACGCAAAAGAAACGTAGCAGTTTGTGCAGCGCCCGCCAGATCAGCCAAAAGCTGCTCACGTCGGATCTCACATAAGTAAGTGCGCTGGAATATAGCACACATTACGTATGCCCATCGCTGACTCCGGCCCGAGCCGTCGGCGACTGTGAGAGGCTTGTGCTCCCGGCTCATCGCCATAGGGAGCGCATCACGTGCCTCGCTACTTCTTCGACATTCACGACGGCGGGCCGACGCGGGACGACACCGGCACCGAGTGTCTCGACCTTGATACCGTGCGGCAGCATGCCATGCGTGTGCTGCCCGACATCGCCCGCGAGGACATCCCGAAGGATGGCGACCGCCGCACTTTCACGGTGCTGGTGACCGATGATGACGGACACTCCGTCTATTCGGCGACGCTGAACTTCACCGGGCAGTGGCTGCTGCGCTGATGGGGTCCAAGTGAACCGCACCCCGTTTTGACCGGACAGGCGGCATAGCTCACGAAGGCATAGGCGTTGGCCTATGGGTAAGGCTATGTCATCTGATCCGACCGCCCCACCGGTGCATGGCGAAATCCTGTCCGGCGTTCAGCGTCGACGGCGCTGGTCCACCACCGAGAAGATCCGCCTCGTTGAGGAGAGCCAGCAGCCCGGCTCGTCCGTGTCGTTCGTCGCCCGCCGCTACGGCCTCTCGCTCAGCCTGCTGTTCTCGTGGAAGCGGCGCATGCTGGAGGGCGGCCATCAGGCCGTGCACGCCGACGAGGAGGTCGTCGGCACCAGCCGGGTTCGCGAGTTGGAGCGGCGCGTGCGCGACCTCGAACGCCTGCTCGGGCGCAAGACCATGGAGGTCGAGATCCTGAAGGAGGCGCTCGACCTCGCCCGCACAAAAAAACCGACCTCGCCGCTCAGCTCCTGGGGCGGTTCGACGGGCGGTTCGCGGTGAAAGCGGTCGCCGACACGCTCGGTGTAGCCCGCTCCCACCTGGCCGAGCGCCTGAGTCGACCTGTTCGGCCGCGCGGCCTCTACCACAAGCCCGAGGATGCACAGCTGCTGCCGACGATCCGCGCGATCGTCGATGCCCGCCCGAGCTACGGCTATTGCCGCGTCACCGCACTGGTGAACCGGGCCCTGCGCTCGCGCGGCGAAGCGAGCGTCAATGCCAAGCGGGTGCTGCGCATCCTGCGGGCGAACGGGCTCACCCTCGCGCCGCACACCGCCCGTCGTCCCGGCCGCACCCACGACGGCACCGTGGTGGCGTTGCGCTCGAACGTGCGCTGGTGCTCGGATCACCTCGAACTGCGCTGCCGGGACGGTGCGGTCGTCCGCGTGCTGTTTGCCATCGACGCTTGCGACCGCGAGATCATGGCGTGGTCGGCGACCACGACAGGCGTCTCGGCTGAGATGGTCTGCGACCTGATGATCGCCTGCTGCGAGCGCCGGTTCGGCGGGACGAAGACCCCGCACCCGGTCGAATGGCTGTCCGACAATGGCTCCGCTTACATCGCCAAGGAGACAGCGCAGACGGCCGCCGCGCTCGGCCTACGGTTGCTGTTCACCCCGATGCGATCGCCGCAGAGCAACGGCATCGCGGAGGCGTTCGTGAAGACGCTCAAGCGCGACTATGCCCGCCTCGCCATCTTGGCCGACGTCGAGACCGTGATGCGGCTTCTGCCGGCTTGGTTCGAGGACTACAACACCTTCCACCCGCACTCCGGCCTGCGCATGCTCTCGCCCCGAGAGTACCTCAGCCGGACTGCCTAAACCCACCCCGCTGCCTGTCCAGTCAAACAGGGTGCACTCCACCAAGCCACAACTCGAAAGGTCGCTGTCGGCCAACCCACTGATCCGGAAGCTTCGAGTCGCGGGCAGCCTTACTGACGAGGATCGCACGGTTCTCGAAGGGCTCTGCGTCTCACCGCGTCATCTCGAGGCGCGCCAGCACATCATCTCACAAGGTGATCCGCCCAGCGACGTGCACCTCGTGCTCGACGGCTTGGCCTGTCGCTACAAGGTGACGCCTGACGGCAGCCGGCAGATCGTCGCCGTGATGGTGCCCGGCGACTTCTGCGACCTGCACATTGCGATCCTGGGTGAGATGGATCACGGCATCGCCACGCTGTCACCGTGCACCATCGTGGACATTCCGGTCGCGACCATCGCCGACCTCACGGAGAACCACCCCCGCATCCGCCAGACCTTGTGGTGGGCGACCCTGGTTGACGAGGCGACGCTGCGCGAGTGGTTGGTCAACCTCGGGCAGCGAGAGGCGGCCCAGCGGATGTCGCGCTTCTTCTGCGAGTTGCTCATCCGCCTGCAGCTCGTCGGCTGGACGGAAGAGAACAGCTATGCTTGGCCGTTGCGAAAGTACGATCTCGCCGACCTGCTTGGACTGACGAGCGTGCACGTCAACCGCACGCTTCAGTACCTTCGGGGGCAGGGTCTGATCGTCATGAGGCGGCAGCGGCTGATCATCCCCGACGTAGACCGGTTGAAGGCGTTCTGCAGCTTCGATCCGACCTACCTGCACCTTGCCTCTCCGCGATCAGTGGTGAGGCAGTAAGCAGTCGCACCACGACGGGTTCGCTGTAATCGAGCCGAGCGGCAGCACAAAACTAACTTGCTGAGTAGCATCGCAAATCGTGGTGGGTCACACTGCGCGCAATCGCGGCAATCATCCGGGCACGCCGCGAGTGAGGACTTCTGTCCCTGCCTCGACAGCGGAGATGCGCGTGCCCCGGTTCTTCTTCAACATCCGCGACGGCTTCAGTTCGCCGGACGATAGCGGCACTGAGTTGCAGGATTGGGCTGAAGCTCGGGTCGAGGCGGTTCGGTTAGCTGGCGCGCTCATCAAGGACGACGCTCAGCGGATCGCTCTCGGTGACGACTGGCATATCGAGGTGGCCGACAGCACCGGCCTCATCTTGTTCCAGATGTCTTTCATTACCGTAGCGTCCCCCGTCTTGCGCAATGGCGGCAGCCAACAGGCTGAACGGAGCCGCGTCACCACCACAGCAGGATGACGATCAGGACTGCGACCTCGGCGGTGATCAAGCCGACGATCAGACTGCGGAAGAACCGCACATCCGACTGTAGGCTGGCGTCGTTGGGCTCGTCTGGCATCCGAGAGCGTCCCGGTAGACCACCGTCATGGTGGGCTGCCCGAAGCTCTCGCCCGAACATAGGTTATGCTAGTCATTGAGCAGCTGTAGGTTGCAGATATGTGTTGCAACCCTGCATCATACAGAGATTTACGAACATCGATCGCAGCTAGTCTTCAGTCTACTCCTACACTGAAACTATTCCGCAGCCTCGGATTGCTGCCGATGACGACCCACCTCGAACCGAAGCTGAGACAGGACGCGACGCCGTGCCTGAGCGTCGGGAAGGTCACTCCAGAGGCGCAGAAGCTCCTCGGTGCTGACGGCCACGCTCTGCGATTTTGGCTGTTGAAGGAACGTCTCGACAGGGCTGCCGAGCGCTTCCGCGATCCGACGCAGCGCGATGGCCGCATGCGCACCCCGTCGATCGCTCGGATCGTCGTCTCTGCGGGTCATGATCCAAGCATCCTGGGAGGTTCAGCAACCTACCTGACGGATGCGTAGCCCGCGCGAACACACATTAGATTTGCTTCGCCAACTGAGCCGACCCTCGGCCAACGCTCGGATGGGTATCAATTGGCTACCTCGTAGTCATCTCGCGCACCTGAGCCAGCAGAGCACGGCGAGCGGCAGGATCCTCGATCTTGAACCAGAGCCGGACGAGTTCGGCCGTCTCGTCCGGATAGGTCTCCAGGTGCGCAGCCTCCATCAACGCCTCGACGGAGCAACCCAAGCTCTCGGCGATGCGTCGAACGGCATCGCGTCCCCGCTCACGCCGACTTCTTGCGCCAGATGTCCGCCAGGCGGGATGGTGCATCACTGCCTCCCAGCAACAAATCGATCTTCGCGATGCAACTTATGTCAGCGCCGCAACGCTGGATAGCATCTACCGCGCTGGGTTCGCGCAGCGTTGGCAGGTGTGTTTTGAGCGGGAAGGCAGACGATCACGAGTTCGATGAGATGGTAGATGCCTGCCGCCGGGCGCACGAGGTCGTGAAAGAGCACGGCACGGCTGAGATGCAAGCGTTCACGACGGCGCTGCTACATGCTCTGGCGAAAGAGGCGGCGCGGCGGTCGACCGATGGCTGCAACGGTCACGACGCGTAGCCTCATAGTTTCGGTATGAGGGCTCGGTTTGAAACCGGGACGTCGGAACGCTCGGCATACGGCGGCCGGCCCTCGGCACGGTTCGCGAAGATCCGCTCTCGCAACAAGACAGCGCGATGTGCGATCGCCTCCGCATCACAGGTTCGGCACGGGCCGCCCCGGCCGGCTGCACGGCAGTTGTCGGGGTTCTGGCAGGATCGGCGGGGCATGGGCGGCGCGACAGGCATTCTCGGGATGCACGGTCAGAGTTCACATAAATTAGAAACTCGCCTGCGGGAAAGACCTAGAGCATGCCGGTCGGCTTCGGTCGACCTCCACGCTCGCCCGCAGATATGCCCCTCAGCTGTCGAGGGCGGGCGTGGATGCTGGGTTTCAGTGCGTAATATTACATATCTGAGTATACACAAGACGGACCTGCTGTAGCTTAGCTGGGTCGACTCTGCGTCGATCTCCGCGCCCGCCGCCTGGTGTGCCCCTCAAGCTGCCGGAAGGCGGGCGTGGATGCCGGCTCTTTGGAATGGGTGGAGCGGAGCTACCGGGTGTGACACTCTGAGCGGCCTCGATGGCGATTAGCCAGCCCGCGAACGCATCGAGCAGCAGGAGGCAGGTCGACCTCCGCGGGTAATTCAGAGCCTGACGCGGGCTGCCAAATTAGAGCCGAAGGCCGCCCGTGAATAAGCTGGATCATAGCTCCACAGACGGCCGCCCGGTCTGGATTAGGCGCTAGGGAAGGTGACCGCCCTCGGCTGCGCTGGATCACAACCGGGGTCCGGACCGGGCGACCTAGCCGCTTCATTCAACCGGAGATCCGCGGCTCTCGGCAGCAGACTGCATGTCCGGCTATCGATCAAGCGGGGTCGGCTTCCTCATTATCACCCGCACCTCCGTGACGTGCGTCAGCTCGGGGATCCCCGGCAGCAGGGCACCGATCGCACCATGCAGTGCAGCCACCTCCGTTTTAGGTTCGGGTGTGCGACCTCGCACTTGCGCCAGTTGCGCCGGTCTCGGCACCTTCTCGGCATGATCCGGTCCGAACTCGTCGCCCGCGTCGCCGAGCAGAACCCGCACCTCTACGCGAAAGAAGTCGAGGCGGTGGTTTCCGCCATCTTCGACCGGATTGTTGCGGCGCTGGCAGACGGTGATCGCGTCGAACTGCGCGACTTCGGGGCCTTCTCGACACGGGAAACTGGAGCTCGCACTGGCCGAAACCCGCAATCGGGCGCCATCGTGCAGGTCGCAGCCAAAGCTCACGTGCAATTCAAGCCGGGCAAGGCCATGCGGGCGCGGCTCAACCGCGAGAAGATCGAGCCGGATGCGGAGGCGGAGCGGCTGCTGCGCGTCTCCTGACATCGTCCAGCGGTCGCAGCGTCGCCCGCACCTTCGCGGCCTCTGGCGGCTCTGGGATCGCGAGCAGGGCCGCAATAGCCTCATGGGTATCGAGCCAGCGCCGGGCGGCGATGACGAGATCAGGGCCGGCGATGTCGAGACCGTGGCGTTCAACCCCGCGATGCGCGGCGTTCAACCGCCGGTTCAACCAGTGTACCCGTGCCAGCAGGATCAGGAACTTGGCTGTGTCGCGCCAGGACAGGCGCTGGGCGGCGGCTACGATGTCGGTTCGGTCGGGGAGCGTGGTCGGCATCAGCGTACGCCTGCGAGGTCGAGGAGCGCTACGCCCACGGCGGCCACGATGTTCCCGCGGCCGCGCCAGGGTAGGATGGTCGCCTCCGGCAGCGTGTCGATTGCGATATCGGTCGCTACAACCGGCAGCACGGTCTCTGGCGTCTCAACCTCGCGGTCCCGGATCGACTGCAGGTCGCGCATCGTGGCGGATGCAAAATCGATCCGATCGACGATGCCGCCTTCAAGGCGAGGATGGGCCCAGTCCTGAGTCGAGCGCGAAGCTGGCTCGCTCACACCGCTCCTGAATGCCGGTCGCCGCCTTGCAGGCGGCGGCCATGATGGCGGCGCGGTCGTAGCGGCCGGCGGCGACGAGGGGGCGCGTGCGGGCGCTGAGCTGCACCAGGGCACGGGCACCGAGCATGCCGGCGGGGATCTTCGTGCGGGCGTCGCGGCCGGCGCGGTCGATGCGGGTCCAGGAGACGGTGCGGTGGGGCATGGAGGCTTGCTCCGATATAGGTATTAAAACTAGATACGTCGCGTCTATCCCTATGCCAACAGCTTTCTAGGTGTGATACATAGATAGCCCATTCAGAGGGCCAGATGCTTACAATCGGCAACCAGCTCAAAGCCGCCCGCGCGCTCGTGGGCATGGAGCAATCCAGATTGGCCGAAGCCACGTCCCTCAACGTCAATACAATACGGAACATGGAGGCGGCGGGCGCAGGCCCGATCGCAGGGCGGTCTGTCAACGTGCAGGCCGTTCAGCGCGCTCTTGAAGCCGCAGGTGTCGAGTTCACCAACGGTGGCGAGCCGGGCGTGAAGCTGCGCCGGAAAGACCCGGCGTGACTGCCGGCACCTCGCCAGAACCACTCTCCAAGGTTCTGCGGCTCTGCACGGCGCTCGCATATCGGGCGCTCGACGCGAGGATGGGAGGGCAGCCCATGCCGGCAGCGCAGGCCGTTGCGCTGGCGAAGACGGCCCGCCTTCTGCAGGATTACGGTGTGGAGTGGCCGCCTCTTTTGGCGCAGGCGCTGCGCGAACTGGCGTCGGAACCCGAGAGTGAGTCGTCAGGAGACGATGAGCTGCAGGGCTTGGCACTCTTCTTCGAAGGCTTCCGCGAGCGGGATCAGTCATGACCGCCGGTCTGGAGTTCATCCCCGAGAACGGAAACGGGGCTGGGATCCAGTTCCGGGAGCGGAAGGGCTAGCGATGGCGACGCAGACCTACCGCCTGACCTTCATCCTCCGTTTGTCTGGCTCGGATGCCGACACAACTCGCCAAACGGTGACCATCGCCGCGGAAACGATAGAAGACGCCGTGGATCTCGCGCAATTCTACCGCGCTGGCCTGCCGAGCGGAGCTGTCATCTCTGCAACGCTCACTGATACGAACGGCGCGGTGCTCTGGTCGGAGCAGGATAGCAACGACCCGAACGTGAATGTCGGTCGAGGGGATCTGGAATGATCGCACGCCGTCTATCTGCGATGGGCGTCGCCATCGTTTTCGTCGGCACGACCCGGGCTCTTGAGGCTGCTGGGGTCGAGTACGCCATGGGAGATTGTCTCGTCGCCGCCGCAGTCGCGACCTTGCTCACGTCCTCATGGCCATCGCCATGATTACGGGCTCGCAGCTCTTCAAAGCACGGATCTCAATCGGCTGGACCCCGGCGGAACTGGCCAAGCGCGCCAAGGTGCCTTTGAGTGTCGTGGCGCGAGCCGAGGGCAGTCCCGGCGAACCAGTGGTTACCATCGCGCAGCTCAACGCCTTAGTGCAGGCGCTGCGCGCTGTCGGCGCCAGCTTCCCGCCTGCCGACCTGCCGCGAGGCGGCACATAAAAAGCGCCCCCATTTTTTATTCGGAAATAGGGACGCTCGCTGCGCAGCGAGCCGATTTTCGTGATCTCTAAAAGGCTTCTTTTCCGGGCGCGAGCAGTTGCCACACGGAGTCGGCTGGAACAACCAGCAGTAAGCACCCTTCTTTCAGGCTTAAGAACCTGGAGGAAGCATGTCCAAGATCCTGAATATCGCTACCGCCGCCACAATGCTCACGCTTTCGGCGAGCTTGGCTGTTGCTGCGCCATGCAACGTCGGCACGACCACGAATGCGGCTACCGGGAAGGATGCCACCTCGAACGTCGACGGTGGTTCGACCGCCAAGGTGAGCCCCGGGGCAAAGGCGGAGTCGCCCGGCACGGTCGGAGCGATGAACAACACAGGCGCCGCCATGAAGGATGACGGCTCGAAGAAGGCCCCCGAGGGTCAGCCCGTTAAGCCAGGCGCCGACAACTGCTGAGTTTGCGACTGACCGGGCGCCGTGTCTTTACGGCTCGCCCGGTCGGGGCTTGATCGCGGGCGCCCCCATGACAGTGGCTGTTACGGCGTTCCGGAACGTTTTCTCCTGCGGGCCGGGCCGCGCCTTCAATTCGAAGGTCTCGGGCGATGCTGCGACGGCCGCCGCGATGTCGACGCTGTACCCGCTGGCGAACCGATACGGGCCCGCATCCGGAGCCCTCATGTAGAGGTCGATGGCCGCGACGATCTCGCTGCTGCTGACCGTGCCGGCCCTACGGAGATCGGCGAGCGTTGGGCGGGCGGTCGGCATGATGTCGGTGGGTCCAGAAGCGCCACTGATGCGCGGCATCTATCCGACGCAATCAACATAGGTTGGGCAAGTCCGCTATCCGCCGCATAGCATCACCAAGCCCGCTCCCGTAGCTCGGCTGGATGGTCTCCGCTTTCGCTCCCATCATGCTTCCCGACGCCGCTGCCGTGTGGCGCAGTGCCTTAGAGGATCTGTCTCAACACGCCTCGCTATGCCGCTATCTCACCCCGGCGCGCTGGGCGCCGATCCGGGAGTCCGCCATTGATTTCTGCGACCGCCTCGGTGCCGAGGCCCACGCGCTCAGCTGGACAGCGGCCGAGCTGTTCGCACTCCATCCAGAGCACGGGACGCTGCGGATCGAGGTCTGTGGAGTGATGATGATCACCGGCAACCGGGCCCAGGCCGTCGAGCCGACCCGCGTCGTGTTCGAGCGCGGCTCGGCCTACCGGACCAGGCAGGGTCAGATCTGGGGCATCCCGATCTGGGAGTTCGTCAAGAAGAGCGCGGGGCGGTGAGCAACACGCTCGCGCGTGCCGTTGTCCAAGTCACGGCGCTCGGGAGCAGCCCTTCTGGCCGCAGATGTAGGCGCTGGTCTCGGTCTGCATGACGCATGTGCGGTCTGGCGTCGGGATCTCGGCGCGACGGTCATGCTCGACCCACCACTTCACGAAGGCTGCAGAGCAAGAAGGCAGTGGGGTGATCGCCTCGACCGAGTTCGACACCATCAGCACTGCGACTACCACAAAGGCTCCGACGAAGCGCATCGTCCTCTCTCCCGGGATCGGCGTCCAACCGTGCTGTCGCCGCTCACCCCGGGACCGGGAAGCCCATGATGACGGCCGTCGTCACCATCGTGCGGCGTAGGCCCGGGGTGGTGTCCTTGTCGGCCAGCAGCTTCTTGGCCTGCGGGTTCATCTCGATCGCCTTGGCGACATCGATTGTGTGGCCGGACTTGAAGGCGAACGGCTTGACGCCCTCATCCTTCAAGTAGGCGGCCGTCGCCGCCTCGATCTCCTCGTCCGTCACCTCGGACTTGCGGCGCAAGTCGCCGACGCTGGGGATCTCTTTGGCCATGGCGGAGAGCTATGGCAGAGGCCCTGCCGTGTCTACGACACAACGGACTCTGCCAAGTAGGATCGGGCGGCGGGGCCAAGCGTCGCCTCAGCTCGCCCCTGTTCTGGCAGCCCTATGACGCCCCTTCGGTTGACGCTCGGCCATGGCGCCGGGCTGCCCGAGACCAATAGCCTTGGCTAAAGCGGAACGTCGCTCAGCGTAGCTCGGCGCGACCATCGGGTAGTCGGCCGGCAGACCGTAGTGGTCGCGGTAGCTCTTAGGATTGAGGCCGTGGCTGGTCAGGTGGCGCTTGAGCGTCTTGTAGGTCTTGCCGTCGATAAAGCTCGTGATGCCATCATCGCGGACCGACTTGCGGATCTGAGCGGCGCTCGGCTTGTCGACTCCAGAAACCGCCGCGGACGCACTCCCTACGCTACCAGAAGTCAGCCCGCGAACAGCATCGTGCACGTTTCGGATGAGATTTGGAAGCTCAGCGATAGGCACGGAGTTGTTAGAAACGTAAGCGGCAACGATATCGCCAGCCAGCTCAGTGAGGTCGAGAGCAGACCCTGCAACTTCTTCTTTCACTTTACCTCTACCAGATGCGCGACTGCCCACCGGCAAGAGGTGGGGCGCCAATCTAAATTACGAATTTTTAGATGCGGTCAAGCCCATCGCTGTCAATATCCCGTTTTTTGCTTTAGCCTACCGAGGCATAGTTCGGGGTCGAAGCGATCGCCGTTTGGCGCCCAGCCTGCGAGATCAGTGGCCTCGCAGTATGGCAGCACTTGAACGTCTCTGCTCTGGTTGGCGGCCGACCAGACAGCGTCACGATGCTTGCGCTACAAGCTTGGGAGCGCTTTCTCAGAATTTTGTCTGTGTTCAATGATCAGATTGCTCTCGATTTTGTTCATTCGACACGTTTAGCCATCTTTGCCTAAGGTTGCCGATCAACTAAGGGAACGTGGGGCATTCGTGTAGCTATTTGGTTTTTAGGAGATCTAAGGTGACCAAGGACGAGCAGATTATTGATGAAGGTCATGTGCAAAATGGGGGCCAATCGGATCTCGTCGCCCTAACGGCTGACATCGTGTCCGCCTACGTTTCGAACAATCGCGTGCCCCCTGCTGAGATGCCGGCGCTGCTTTCAAGTGTGCACGCCGCAGTCGCTGGGTTGGGCAGCCTCCCCGCCCCCGCTGAGGTCGGTCCGGAAAAGCCGACGCCAGCTCAGATCCGAAAATCCATTAAACCCGATGGGCTCATCAGCTTCATCGACGGAAAGCCGTACAAGACGTTGAAGCGGCATCTCACCGGCAACGGTCTGACGATGGACGAATATCGCGAACGCTATGGGTTGCCGCGGGACTACCCCTCAACGGCAGCTAGCTACTCGGAGCAGCGGTCTGCACTCGCCAAGAGCCTCGGTCTCGGCCAGCAGCGTCGGAAGTCGGCGGAGCAGACAGAGAAGCCTTCTAAAGCTCGTAAACCGAAGGGTGCTGCAGCAGCCGAGTAAGGCTGAGAGCGTTGCAACAGCGTCGTTTGCGCTCGAAACGTCGGCTGGGAGACCATGCCATCACGGCGCGCCCCAGCTTCGCGCACTTCTAGGAAAGCAAAAAGCCCGGCCTTTCGGCCGGGCAGTGAGGGTCCCTTTGCACGGGGACATCAAGACCAGGAAGCTTTGGAGAACAACCGGCCTCGATCTGGGGATTAGAAGTCGCGCTGAACGCGGACGCGGATCTGGGACACGCCGTCCGAGGTCGTGGTCCGGACCAAGCCGCCAGCGTTGATCGCCGCGACGCGGGAGTAGGCGGTCGGATCCTTGTCGACGTCGATGACGCGGCCGTTCTTCACGCCGATCTGCGTGTAGAAGCCTTCCAGGCCGATATCGAGATCCTTGACCGGCGACCAGATCACGTTTGCGCCAGCCACAAACTGATAGGTGTCGCGGAGCGCCTGGCTGAGCGCGAAGAAGCGGGTGCCGGGCGTGCCCACGCCGTTGGCGCCGAACGAGTTGGCCGGGTTGACGACGTTGAACAGCACGCCCTGCTCGAACCGCGAGTTTTTCGCGAAGTTCTGCTCGCCGTAGGAGCCGAAGAACGCCGAGCGCCACTCTGGCGACCAGTAGTGCAGGTACGCCGCCGACACGGTGACGTTGTCGTTTTTCTCGATCTGACCCGTGAACGGGTTGATCTGCGCGTCATTGAAGTACTGCGTGAACTTCTGGCCCTGGATGGTCGCGGCCGTCTGGGCGTAGGTGCCCGAGTACGAGGAGTAGCCGGAGTAGATCTGGGCACCGTTCGCGTAGGCGGCCTGGACGTACAGCGC
>NZ_JBKFBO010000144.1:0-14558 GCF_053346215.1 Methylobacterium sp. A49B | reverse complement strand
GTGATGCTCGTGGGTGACCCGGAACTCGCCCGTCCCCTGGGAGATGCCTCGGTACGACGCTATTCAGCACGCCTGGAGAGATCAGCATGACCTACCTGCGCTACGCGCCCGACATCGAGAGGCCAGCGCCGAACGAGCAGGAGACTATCGACGGCATCATCCAGGGCATGACTCTGCAGGCGCAGACGGTCGAGAAGCGCGAGCACCACGCGGTCCGCGCCAGTCACGCCAAGAGCTCCGCCTGCGTGACGGGCGAACTGGCAGTCGCCCCCGACCTGCCGCCGGAACTCGCTCAGGGCCTATTCGCGACGCCCGGCACGCACAAGGTGGCCGTACGGTTCGCCCAGGGTCCGGGCGAGACCCTCGGTGACCGGGTGTCCACTCACCGTGGCATGTCGATCAAGGTGTTCGACGTGCCGGGCGAGAAACTGTCCGGCCACGGCATCAATACCCAGGACTTTGTACTCGCCACCGGCACGACCTTCCCGTCCGGAACAGCAGCGGGATTTTTGCGCGACGGGACCGTCATCGGCAAGTCGACCGGGATGCCGGAGGGGGTGAAGAGCGCCGTCTCATCGACCGCGCGCAACCTCAACCGGGTTCTGCACGCCTTCGGCGCCGAGAGCGCCATGGCCGATTTTTTCGGTCACCCCTACAGCCACCCACTCGCCGACAGCTACTTCAGCCAAGCGCCCGTGCGCTTCGGCGACTACGTGGCCAAGCTCGGTGCAATACCGATGACCGAGGCCCAGCGTGCGCTCTCCGAGTGGCGGCTCGACCCGCACCAGGACGAGGACGGCTTCCGGCACGCCTCGATCGCGTTCTTCCGGGAAAATGAGGTGGTGTTCGAGTTGAAGGCGCAACTCTGGGCGGATGCCGAGAAGCAACCCATCGAAGACGCCTCGGTCGACTGGCCGGTCTCGGTCAGCCCGTACCGCACGGTGGCGACGGTCCGCCTGCCACGGCAGGACGCCTATTCCCCCGAGCGGGTCCGCTACTTCGACGAGGTGATGACCTTCCGCCCGGCGCACAGTCTCGCCGCCCACCGCCCCCTCGGCTCGATCATGCGGGCCCGTTTGCAGGTCTACCAGGCGCTCAGCGCGTTCCGCCATCGTGAGAACTGCCTGGCGGAAGAGGATACGAGCACCATCGACCGCATCCCCGCCTGAGTGACCGCGCCGCGTCGCACCGCTTCCCGCCGGGGGTGGGGTGGGGCGCCTTGATCCCGGCGGAGCGCGAGGGGTGGAGCGGTTGCGGAAGCCGCTCCAACTCCGAGAGATCGTCACGCCCTCGCGAAACTGGAACCGTCAGCATAACTCCAGAGCGGACGCTGCGGTGATGTCTGCATCGACGCGATGACGCCCGAAAGCGGGTCGGCAGGAAGCCACCCAACTCAGTCGTAGGCCATCGCGAGCCGAGTTGCTCGGAAGCGGACATTCCGAGGATCTGAGAAGGGTCGGAAGCAAGCGGTACGGCGAAGTCCGCTTCGATGCATTCGCTCCTGATAGCGGACTGGTGGAGACCTACCCAACTCAGCTGCCGCGAGGTCCTGGCCCGGGCGCCTGAAAGGGGCGCCTACCCGACGCTCTCGGATTGTCCGTGAGCAGATCACAACCTCGATAATATGAATGGAGCCGGCCGCTCATAATGGTCGGTCCAAACCATAGATCCCCCGGGGCGGGACTCAGTTCTTTTCAGTCTGGCAAGAGAAACGCCCCGGAAAAGGGGGCCCGAGCGGGTTTTTGCGACGCTTGATGAAGGCTCGATCGAACTGAGCGATGATGCGGTGCCGGCGACGCCATGGTCCCTGGGCCGCTGAATGACCCTTACCGTCGCCGGCGCGTTCACACCCGTGACCTAACCCTTACGGGAACTCCGATGTCGAGCCTGACCGAGCGCAAGGCACGCCTGATCGTCCACGGCGACCAACCCTACAACGCCGAACCGCCCCTCGACCGATTGCGGGCCTCCTACAGGACGGCGGCGAAGAACTTCTACGTCCGCTCGCACGGCAACATACCTGACCTCGACGAGGCAACCTGGCGCCTCACCGTCGATGGCGGAACCGGCACCGCGTTTGCGTTGTCGCTATCCGAATTGCGGGCTCGCTTTCCGGAAACCAGGGTCACGGCCACGATGCAGTGCGCCGGCAATCGCCGTGCCGACATGCGGGCGGTCGCCCCGGTATCCGGTGACCCGTGGGACGCCGGAGCCATCGGCACCGCCGAATGGACCGGGGTGCGACTCGGCGACGTCCTGCGCGAGGCGGGGGTCGCCGAGCGCGAGGGTCTCCATGTCGCCTTCGAGAGCCACGACACGGTGGAAAGCCATCCCTACGGCGTCTCGGTTCCACTCGCCAAGGCCATGTCGCCCGAGACCCTCCTGGCCTACGCCATGAACGGTGAAGCCTTGCTCGCAGAGCACGGTTTTCCGGTCCGCGCGGTGGTGCCGGGCTTTGCCGGCGTACGCAGCCCCAAATGGCTCCGGCGACTGAGCGTCCAGGACCACCCCTCGGATAACCCGATTCAGGCCGGCGATTACAAGCTGTACCCGGCAGACGTGACCGCCGAGACCGCCGATCCGGCCAATGGGCACACCATCGATACGATGCCGCTGAACGCGGCGATCTGCGAGCCGGCACGGGGGGCCACCCTCGAGCCAGGGGGCAACCGAGTCCGCGGTTACGCCGTGAGCGGGGACCGAGCCATCGTGCGCGTCGACGTCTCCGGGAACGGCGGCCGGTCCTGGGTGCAGGCCGAGCTCGATCACGAGGCCGACGCGCCGTTCGCGTGGACGTTCTGGAGCACGACCCTCGACCTGTCCCCGGGCGAGCATGAGCTTGCCGTGCGCGCCTGGGACGAGGCCGGCCAGACGCAGCCAGCGCTCCCGGACGAGACGTGGAACCACAAGGGCTACCTGTGCGCCTGCTGGCATCGGGTGCGGGTGAACGTCACCTAGGGACGGGCGACCAGGCGGTCGACGACCTCTGCCCTCGTAGACGACGTCCCTGCCGGCGGCCGACCCAGCCTTGGTCCTGCGTTCCATAGCGAGCGCGACCCGTACCGTAGACGCCAACCGATGACTGGCAGCGCCCCAGGCGGTGCGACGATCCGCTGTCACGACAGTCAGCCAATCCGACCCGGCCGTCATGTCACCAACCAGCAATGCCGGTCACCGCCTTCCCGCAAGTATCCGGTCCGCGGTGCGCAAAGCGACGGCTTGGATCGTGAGCGAGGGATTCACGCCGCCAACCGTCGGGAAGACCGAACCATCGCAAACGTACAGGTTCGGGATGTCCCAGGACCGGCAATCGGCGTCCACCACCGAGGTGCGCGGGTCGGCACCCATGCGAGCCGTGCCGTTGAGGTGGCAGGTGTCGTCGCCCTGGTCCCAGACCTCGCGCCCGCCCGCGGCTGACAGGGCCTCGCGCATGAATTTGAGGGCGTGGCGGTTCAGCGCCTTGTCGTTGTCGCACCAAGAGTAGGTGATGCGGGCCACCGGCAACCCGTACTGGTCCTTCACGTCCGCGAGCGTCACCCGGTTGCGCTCCTGCGGCATGTACTCGGAGACGACCTTGAGCCCGGCGACGTGGTTGTAGCGCTGCATCTCCGAGACGAGTGCCTCGCCCCACAGGCCGTGCGCTGAGGCCTGGGTGTTGGCCCAGAGCTGCGGCAGCGGCCCCTGGCTCATGTATGAGTACCCGCCGAAGAAGTCCTTCGCGAAGGGACCATAGCCCTTGTCATCGTAGTTCCAGTGCTCGCTGATCGCGAGCGAGGGCGGCCCCTTGTAGCTGCGGATCTCCTGGTCGAAGACGCCCCAGACCGCTTGGTTGCCCTGAACCATGAGGTTCTTGCCCACGAGGCCCGAGGAGTTGGCGAGCCCGTCCGGAAACTCTTGGTTCGCCGAGTTCAGGAGGAGCCGCGGCGTCTCGATGGCGTAGCCCGCCACCACGACGTTCTTCGCGCGCTGAAACCGCCATTTCCCCTCACGGAAGTAGTGGACGCCGGTAGCGCGCCCGTTCTGCGTCTCGATCCGCCCGACCATGGCGAGGTCGCGGATCTCGGCACCGGCCTTCAGGGCGCGGGGCAGGTAGCTCACGAGCACGCTCTGCTTAGCGTTCGTGGAGCAGCCCAGCGTGCAGAAGCCGCGGTAAACGCAGGGTGGCGCGTCGCCGTGTGGGGCCGAGACTGTGGCGAGCGGCGTCGGCGTCCAGCCGATGCCCATCGCCTCGGCACCGCGGGCCAGTACCTTGGCGGCGGCGTTGATCTCGTGCGCGCGGCGGTGGTAGCGCCGCCGGTGCGGCCCCCAAGGATAGTTGACCGGGCCGGAGATCTTCAGGTTGTCCTCGACCTGATCGTAGTAACGCCACATCTCCCGCCAATCGAGCGGCCAGTCGGCGCCGTAGCCCATCAGGGTGCGCGCCTTGAACCATTCCGGCCGGAAGCGCAGGGCCACCATGGCGTAGTGGACGGTGGAACCGCCCACCGCCTTGCCCGAATTGTTCGAGCCCATCTGCAGCGGATTCTCGCCGTCGACGATGCGCTCGTCCGTCCAGTACAATTTGGACTGGTGGCTCTCGTCCGAGGCGAAGTCCTCCAGCGGCCGGAAATACGGGCCGGCATCGAAGGCCACCACCGATAGACCGCCTTCTGCAAGCCGACACGCCAAGGTTCCGCCGCCCGCCCCGGTGCCGACGATGGCGAAGTCGACCTCCTCCTCGTCCCGGTGCTGGCGCATCGGCACCCATTCGCCGATCCGCATGACGTTGGGGGCGCGACCGTCGCGGGCGCGGGGATGGTGCTCCGGGTCGTCGCCGGGCGTGACGTGCTTGGGGTTGTCGGCGGCGTTGCCGAGGCCGGGGATGCGCATCGACGGAGGTATCCTTATCGGCCGACCCGGAGGTTCTCTTGGTAGGCCTCGTCCTCGCGGCCGGGCTTGGCCTCGGCGGCCTCCCAGGGGTCGCGGCGGTCGAAATCCATGCGCACGTAGCCGCGCGGGCTCGCCGGGCCGCCCCAGCCGATCTCGTTCCAGGCCGTGGGGTGGGCGTAGTAGGCCTTGACCACGTCGGCGAGGATGCGCTGGTGGAAGAACAGCTTCGAGGGCATGCCCTCCCAGACAGCGCTATCTAGGTCACCCTTCTCGGCAAGCTTCAACAGCGCGTCCTGCGCCCAGGCTCCGAGCTCGTGGAAGCGTGCCCCGAACCGTGCCCGCGCCTCGCTATCGAGGGCCCGCAGTCCCAGGCGCCATGCCTCGCGCTCCTCCGGCAGTTCGGCGTTGCGGTAGCCGTCGCGGGTATCGGTCGCGAGCTTATGGTCCACGAGGGCGGCTACCGGAACCGGACCCCCCCGGTCGGCGGGTTGCGGGACGATCCGCTCGGCCAGCGCCTTCATCGTCGGCCATTCGACCTCGTCGAAGAACCGGCGCGTCTCCGGTCCGATGGCGAGCCGTTCCTCCAGAACCTCGCGGGTCTTGGCGTTCCAGGACGGGCCGTCGCGCTTCGCGAGCACGTCGTAGCCCGGATAAAGGTCCAGTCTCGAACGCATGATGATCTCTCGGCTCAAAAGCGGATGCGGCTGCGTTCGATGAGTTCGAGGGCCGCGAGCCCCCCGAGCGCCACCCCAGAGAAGGAGGGCGGGGCAGGCAGCGGCGGTCCGTCGATGAGGTTCTGGCGCCAGTTGGCCCAGCCGCCCATCATCCGGGCGACGCCGTAGGCGTGGAAGGCGACGCCGCCGACGCCCATCGCCGACACCGCCCACATCCCCCACTTGGCGCCGGCCTGACTCGCTCCCTCCGGCTTGGTCGCCGCGCGGACGAGAAGGGCGGCGGCGAGCGGCGGCAGGGTGACGGGAATGAACATCGCCGGGTTCTGGAAGGCACCCCGGAAGTGAAGCAGCCCGGCTTCCAGGGTCGTGCCGGCGAGCATGCCCGCCGTGGCGACTGCGAGGGAACGCCCCGCCGGCAAGCCACCGAGCCGAGGCTCGTCGGGGTCGGCGTCGCGGACGCGCTCGGCGACGACCCCGAGGATGCCGGCCAGCGTCAGCGCCATCGGCGCGCCGATGGGGGCGGAATAGAACAGGTTCTGGAAGGAGTACCCGCCCTCGCGCTTGCCGACGTTGTAGGCGTGGAAGCCGAAGCCGATCAGCCCCGTCAGGCCGGCGAGCGCCTGCACCCCGTGTCGGACGCGGGAGCTGCCGGGGTCGGTGTCGCCGGCCCCGTGCAGGGACGCCGCCAGGGTGACGCTGGACACGACGATGGGCGTGTACATCGCCCGGTTGAAGAACTGGCCGCGGTAGTGCTCCAGGCCGGAATCGAACAGCACCGAGGCCGCGAGCATCGTCGAGGCGTGGTTCAAGCGCTGTGCCGCGCTCGCGGTGACGTCGCGCCCCCGTGGGTGGTATCTACGGCCGCCGGTAGCGAGCCCCAGGGGCTTGGAGCGCCCCGCGGCGAACCAGGTCAGCAGACCGGCCCCCGCTGCCACCGCCGCGAGGACCACCACTGGGTGGACGGCCGCCTTGACACGTACGGGTGCGACACGACGCTTGACGCTGGCGGCGCGTCGTCTCGGCGATTGGGAGGCGCGGTCAGACGGCATAGGCGTCGGCATCCCGAGTCTTGAGGGTGAGGCCGTGGCCCGGCCGGGTCAGGTCGGGGGTGATCACGCCATCGCGCGGCACGGGTGCCCCGTCGAACAGCATCCGCTCGATGCGGACATGGTCGTGGAACCATTCGAGGTGTCGGAAGCGGGGAGCGGCAACGGCTACCGGGAGGTGCAGGGCGGGTGCGCAGTGGCCGGACAGGTCCAGATGCGCCGCCTCGCATAGGGCCGCTAAGTTCAGAAAGCCGCTGTAACCGCCGCAGCGGGTCATATCCGCCTGGGCCACATCGACCGCGTTCACATCGATCAGCTGACGCAAGTCGTCCAGGGTATAGACGTACTCGCCCGCGGCGACCTCCATGCCGGCAGGTGCCGAGGCGCGGACGAAAGCCATTCCCACAGGATCGTCGCTGGACACGGGCTCCTCGAACCACGTGACGCCGAACCGCTCCGCAACTTGCGCCGCCTCGATGGCGCGCTTCGGGGTGAAAGCGCCGTTGGCGTCGATGAACAGGCGCGCATCGCCGATGGCCGCCTTCGCGACCGCCATGCGTGCCGGATCGCGCTCGGGAGCGCTGCCGACCTTCATCTTCACCGCCCGGCAGCCATCCCGCTCGACCCACCAGGCAAGCTGCTCGCGCAACTGACGGTCGTCGTAGCTCGTGAAGCCGCCGCTTCCATAGATCTCCGCGTGTTCCCTCGCCTGCCCGAACAGGCTTGCCAGGGATACGTCGAGGAGGCGTGCCTTGAGGTCCCACAAAGCGGTGTCCAATGCCGAGATCGCCGTGGCGGCGAGCCCGGAGCGCCCGAGGTTCCGCACGGCGCCCCACAGCACGGCATTGGCCCGCGGGATGTCGAAGGCGGACAACCCCGTAAGACGCGATGCGAGCGTGCCTACAATCAAGCGCGCGACACTGGCGTCGGTGTAGCTGTAGCCGAGGCCGGTCTCACCACCGGCCTCGACATGGACGACGACGATCGTCGTCTTGTCCCAGGCGAAGGTCCCGTCCGCCTCCGGCGCGTCGGTGGGAACGGTGTAGGCTCGCGCCCGCACCGTTCCGATCCCCGGATCGTCACACATGCCGTGGAAGCCGTCCTACTTGCTGCCGGGTAGGACGGAACTCAACACCTGACGCGCGGTGTCGACGAGCAGGTGGCGCTCCTTCGGATCGCCCTTGCCGAGCATCGACATGAAGTTCTGCACCTGCTGGAGCGTGAAGAACGGCGGCAGCGGCGGCACCTCGGGGTCGGTCTTCACCTCCAGCACTACCGGTACGGAGCTAGCAAGGGCCTCGTCCCAAGCCGCCCCCATGCGCTGGGGATCGTCGACGTAGATGCCCTTCAGGCCGATCAGCTCCGCGAACTTGTGGTAGGGCACGTTCGGGATGGTCTGGCTCGCCTCGAACTTCGGGTTGCCCTCCATCACCCGCTGCTCCCAGGTCACCTGGTTCAGGTCCTCGTTGTTGAACACGCAGCAGATCCAAGTCTTATTCGACCAACGGTGCATGTATTTCGAGACCGTAATCAATTCTGCCATGTTGTTCATCTGCATGGCCCCATCGCCGACCAGCGCGATCACCGGCCGGTCGGGATGGGCGACCTTGGCGGCGATGGCGTAGGGCACCGCCGCGCCCATGGAGGCGAGGCCGCCCGAGAGCGAGCACATCTGGCCGCGGCGCATCTTCAGGTCGCGGGCGAACCAGTTGGCGCAGGAGCCGGAATCGGAGGTGATGATCGCCCGCTCGGGCATGCGCGGCGACAGCTCCCACGTGACACGTTGCGGGTTCACCGGATTGGCCTTGGCCATGGCCCGGTCCTCGGCCTCCTTCCACCACGAGACCATCCCCTTCTCGATGCCGGTCCGCCAGGAGCCACCCTCCTTCTTCTGGTCGAGCAGTGGCAGCAGGGCACGCAAGGTCTCGGCGGACTCGCCGCACAGCGGCACCTCCATCGGATAGCGCAGCGACAGCATCTCCGGCGAGATGTCGATCTGTACCCCGCGCGCCTGCCCCTCCTTCGGCAGGAACTCGGCCCAGGGGAAGCCGGAGCCGATCATCAGCAGGGTGTCGCAATCCTCCATCATGTCAGAGGACGGCTTGGACCCGAGGAGGCCGATGGTGCCGGTCACGAAGGGCAGATCGTCGGGGAGAGCCGCCTTGCCGAGCAGCGCCTTGGCGACGCCGGCCTGAAGCTTGTTGGCGACGGCGATGACCTCGTCGGTGGCATGCAACGCGCCTGCCCCAACCAGGATCGCGACCTTCTTGCCGGCGTTGAGCACGTCGGCGGCGCGGCGCAGATCGGCGTCGAAGGGCACGACCTTCGGGGCGGTGTAGCCGACGCCCGAGAAGGTGTTGCCGTGCTTGCGCACCGGCGCCTCGTAGGGAACGTCCTGCAGGTCGTTTGGCAGGATGATGGCCGAAACCTTCCGTTCGGCCTTGGCGATCCGCATGGCGCGGTCGACGATGTGGCGGACCTGCGCGGGCGAGGACGCCTGCTGCACGTAGGCTGAGACGTCCTTGAAGACGCTCGTAAGGTCGAATTCCTGCTGGTAGTGGGCGCCGTTGACGTTGCGCGCCTGCTGCCCGCAGATGGCGAGAAGCGGCACGTGGTCGAGATGGGCGTCGTACATCCCGGTGAGCAGGTGCGTCGCGCCGGGACCGGAGGTCGCCATGCAGACGCCGACCTCGCCGGTGAACTTGGCGTAGGCGGCGGCCATGAACGCGGCCATCTCCTCGTGGCGGACCTGGATGAACTCAAACGGCAGGTCGTTGCGCTGCAGGGCGCCGAGCAGGCCGTTGATGCCGTCACCGGGATAGCCGAAGATCTTCTTCACCCCCCACTCGGCCAAGCGTTTCCAGAAAAAGTCGGCGACGGCTTCGGCCATGGCGGATCCTCGGGAATAGGTATTGGTGCCGCCCGCTTGGCGAACGTGGTCGGGGGCGGCATGGGACGGAGCCTGCGTGTACCGGCACACGGCTTCCTTCGTCCGAGGCCAACCTCGCGTGGGAACTCAGGTTCCTAGGAGTTTCTGGACCGTTCTGACGATGCCGTGATCTCATCCCGACCTACCGGGCGGCGAGATCGAGGGCGTACAGGTGCTGTTTGGACGTGATGAACAGCCGTTGCTGCTCCGGGGAAAAGCAGAGGTTGGAGCACACCTGGGGCGTCGGGATCAGTCCGAGCCGGTGCCCCTCCGCGGAGAGGACTTGGACACCGGCTTCCGAGCTCGTCCAGATCCAGCCCCGATCGTCCACACGGAAGCCGTCCGGCACGCCGGGCTCGATCTCGGCGAAGACCCGCGATTCGCCGAGCGTTTGGTCATCGAGGACCGGATAAGCATGGATCGTGTGCCCGTCGCCCCCCTCGGTTCGTGAGGTGTCGCTGACGTACAGGGTGCGCCCATCCGGCGCGAAGGCCAGCCCGTTCGGCTGGCCGAGGTCGGCCATGCGCCGAACGGATCCATCCGTCGGATCGAAACGGTAGACGCTGTGATGGCCCAGGTCGGACGCTGCCAACACCCCCTGCCTTGGTAGGCGCAGTCCGTAGGCTGGATCGGTGAACCAGAGGGCGCCGTCGGCGGCGCAAACCACGTCGTTCGGCGCATTGAAGCGGCGGCCCTCGTAGGTCTCAGCGAGGGCCTCGTAGCGTCCGCTCGGAGTCGTGCGGGACAGGCGGCGGTTGCCGTGCTCGCAATGGACGAGGTTGCCGTCTCGGTCGACCGTGTTGCCGTTGATGAACGGGGTGGCGTCGATGACGACCCGCACACAGCCATCGGCATGCCAGCCGAGCACCCGGCGCCCCTCGACGTCCGACCAGACCAATATGTCCCGTGCCGGCCACCACGTCGGCCCCTCGCTGAAGATCGCTTGGTCGTAGAGCGAGACGAGGCGGGCATGGTGGGCCACCACCTCGGTGAAGCGCGGGTCGGACGCCCGGGGTGGATCGACGTGGGGGACGGGCTCGGGTGGACCGGGACGCCGCAGTAGGTTCGATGCGGGTTCGGCGTTCATGATCCCTCCCTGATCGAGATCTTGAGGCACCCAAGCGAGGAATGTCTCGAACGGCTAATCCCGTCGGGTCGATGTCGTTCTCCCGCCACCCCCGGCTGGCTTGTCGGGTACGACCTAAAGAATGCGGGATCGTCGAAGGTCATGAGTCAAGGAGAACGCCGACCTGTTCGATGTCGACCGCAACCGGCACCTCAAGGGGCTAGGTTGCTGTCGGCGCACGTACCCGACGGTCGAATGCAATCGCGAACCTCGTCGTCGGGGCGGCATGGATGACCATTTTGGAGACGGGCACCCAGTTAAACGCAAGCCCGACCACCGAACATCGTTCCATAGCGTAGCCTCATGCGAATGGCCGATCGCAACTGGTAGCGTCCGCTTACGGGACGTTGCCAGAACCATCTGAATGACCAGGATGGGCGCATACCCGCCCGGCTGGTTTCGAAGCCCCTCGACGCAGAAGCCGAGGGGCCGGACGCTCAGATCTCTGTCGCTTCGGCCAGCGTGAGAGCATCCTCCACATCGACCCCGAGATACCGGACCGTGCTCTCAATCTTCGTATGGCCGAGCAGGATCTGAACGGCACGCAGGTTGCCGGTCCGCATGTAGATCAAAGACGCCTTCGTTCGGCGGAGGGAGTGAGTGCCGTAGTCCTCACTTCGTAGCCCGATGCCCGCGACCCATTCATCGACCAAGCGCGCATACTGCCGGGTACTGATGTGCGTGACGCCGTCGAGCCTGCTGGGGAACGCATAGTCGTCGAGCGTCCCACCCCGAACTTCGAGCCAAGCCAGGATGCTGGTCCGGGCAGGCTCGAGGAGCTCGAACTGCACCGGCCGGCCTGTCTTGCGCTGGATGACGATAGCGCGGCTGCGCACGCGACTGGAGTTGACCCGGTTTCGTGGAGCCCTTCAGACTTTCCGCACGAGGTGCGCTCCATGCCTCATACACGCCCGCCCTACGCCCCCGAGTTCCGCCGCCAGATGGTCGAATTGGTCCGTGCCGGACGCGACCCGGCCGATCTCGCCCGCGAGTTCGAGCCCTCCGCCCAGGCCATCCGCAACTGGGTCGCTCAAGCCGACCGCGGTGAGAGCCGCAGCGCCTCCAAGAAAGACGTCCTGACGCTCGCCGAGCGGGAGGAACTGGCCCGTCTACGCCGCGAGGTGCGGCAGCTTCGGTTGGAGCGCGACATCCTCTCAAAAGCCGCGGCCTGGTTCGCACGGGAGAGCGGCGCGGTGCCGTCGGGCTCTTCCAGTTCATGAGCGCGAACCAGGCCGTCTTCCCCATTGCGGCCATGGCACGCGTGCTCGGCGTGTCGGAGGCCGGCTATCACGCTTGGCGGCAGCGCACGCCCTCCGTCCGTGCCGTGGCGGATGCCGCGTTGTTGAAGCAGATCCGCACCGCTCACGCTGGGTCGGGCAAGATTTACGGTGCGCCGCGCGTGCACGCCACGCTGGCGGCACAGGGCGCCCGACACGGACGCAAGCGCATTGCGCGGCTGATGCGCGAGGCGGGCCTTGTCGGCGTCAGCCGCCGGCGCGGAGGCGTCGTGACCACTCGACGCGACCGGGTGGCTCGCCCCGCGCCCGATCTCGTGGACCGCAACTTCTCGGCCGAGGCCCCCAACCAGCTCTGGGTAGGTGACATTACCTTCGTGCCGACCGCCGCGGGCTTCCTCTACCTCGCCGTGGTGGTCGACGCCTGGAGCCGGCGCGTCGTGGGCTGGTCGATGGCCAGCCACCTGCGGACCGAACTCGTGCTCGACGCACTGGAGATGGCCATTATGCAGCGCCGGCCGCGCGATGTGATCCACCACTCCGACCAGGGATCGCAATACACGTCGCTGGCCTTCGGCGGTCGCTGCCGCGAAGCGGGCGTGCGGCCCTCCATGGGCTCGGTGGGCGACGCCTACGACAACGCAATGTGCGAGAGCTTCTTCGCGACGCTGGAGTGCGAGTTGCTCGACCGCCGGCGCTTCGCCTCTCAGGCGCAGGCCCGCATGGCCGTGTTCACCTTCATCGAGGGCTTCTACAATCCCGTGCGCCTGCACTCCGCGCTCGGTTATCGCTCACCCATCCGCTACGAACAGGAGATGCTTGCTAACCCCTGATCCGCAAGCGTTCCACCGCTCCACCAAAACGGGTCAACTCCAACTCCACTCTAGCCCCGCTAGCATGCTCCTCTGAATGACCGAGGTGGGTGGTTTCGGGCTGGTCTTGTGTGGATGGCTCCCGCATTGCAAGCGGCGAATTACCGAGGTGGGTGGTTTCCGGCTGGTCTTGTGTGGATGGCTCCCGCATTGCAAGCGGCGAATTGAGCTTCTGACGCGTTGGTCGGGTGCAGTCTTGTGTCCGGCCTTTTGATGCAGTCGTGCATGTGACCGCTGGCCCTGATGGTATCCGCGAGCTGGGTCCCACTCTGCTTTGCGGGCTATCACGCCCTGGACTAGCGGCGGGGTGTCCCGGCTCTCGGGCTGACCGGTTCGCCATCAACTCTCATCGTCCTCGCAACCTGGAACAAGTCTCCTTGCCGTGCTGTCAGGCGGCCGCGGCCAGGGGTGCGCGGTAGGTGCCGCCGCGGGTCATGATCGCCCAGGCGACCCGCGCCGTGCGATTGGCCGCCGCAACGGTCACCACGCGCACCGGCTTGCGCTGCAGCAGTGCCGGCAGCCGCGGGTCGACCGAGGTCGGCGTCGCCTTCGCGCGCCGGATCAGAGAGGTCATGCCGACCACGAGCAGGCGACGCAGGTAGCGGTCGCCCATGCGTGAGATCCGGCCCAGGCGCTCCTTGCCGCCGCTGCAGTTCTGAAGCGGCGTCAGCCCTAACGAGGCCGCGAACTGCCGACCGGAGCGGAAGCGCTCGGGCTCGCTCACCGAGGCGGCCAGCGCGGTCGCCGAGACGATGCCGACACCCGGGATCGTCGCAAGCCGCTGCGACAGGTCGCTGTCCCGATGCCAGGCCAGCAACTCCTTCTCCAGTCGGGTGAGCTGGATCTGCACGCAGGTCCAGGGCGGTGTCCTCGTTGGCCAGCAGCTTCTTGGCCTGCGGGTGCTGCTCGATCGCCTTGGCCACATCGATGGTGTGGCCGGACTTGAAGGCGAACGGCTCGGCGCCCACGTCCTTCAAATAGGCGGCGGTGGCCGCCTCGATCTCCTCGTCCGATACCTCGGATTTCCGACGCAGGCCGCCGACGTATGGGATCTCTTTGGCCATGCCGGACAGCTAGCGCGGCTCAGCTCAACAAAAAGCCCGGCCTTTCGGCCGGGCAGTGAGGGTCCCTTTGCACGGGGACATCAAGACCAGGAAGCTTTGGAGAACAACCGGCCTCGATCTGGGGATTAGAAGTCGCGCTGAACGCGGACGCGGATCTGGGACACGCCGTCCGAGGTCGTGGTCCGGACCAAGCCGCCAGCGTTGATCGCCGCGACGCGGGAGTAGGCGGTCGGATCCTTGTCGACGTCGATGACGCGGCCGTTCTTCACGCCGATCTGCGTGTAGAAGCCTTCCAGGCCGATATCGAGATCCTTGACCGGCGACCAGATCACGTTTGCGCCAGCCACAAACTGATAGGTGTCGCGGAGCGCCTGGCTGAGCGCGAAGAAGCGGGTGCCGGGCGTGCCCACGCCGTTGGCGCCGAACGAGTTGGCCGGGTTGACGACGTTGAACAGCACGCCCTGCTCGAACCGCGAGTTTTTCGCGAAGTTCTGCTCGCCGTAGGAGCCGAAGAACGCCGAGCGCCACTCTGGCGACCAGTAGTGCAGGTACGCCGCCGACACGGTGACGTTGTCGTTTTTCTCGATCTGACCCGTGAACGGGTTGATCTGCGCGTCATTGAAGTACTGCGTGAACTTCTGGCCCTGGATGGTCGCGGCCGTCTGGGCGTAGGTGCCCGAGTACGAGGAGTAGCCGGAGTAGATCTGGGCACCGTTCGCGTAGGCGGCCTGGACGTACAGCGC
>NZ_JBKFBO010000143.1:0-7549 GCF_053346215.1 Methylobacterium sp. A49B | reverse complement strand
CTTCCGCGTTGGGCGAGGACGGCCGGGATGGTGCGCAGCATGATGACGAGGTCGCGGCGCAGGCTCCAGCGGGTGGCGTAGTCGAGATCCAGCGCGACGCGCTCGGCGTAGGTCGTGTCGGAGCGGCCCGAGACTTGCCACAGCCCGGTCACGCCCGGCGGCACGGCGAAGCAGGTGGCGAACGCCCGGCCGTAGCGGGCCACCTCCGCGGGAACGATCGGCCGCGGGCCGACCAGGCTCATCTCGCCGCGCAGCACGTTCCAGAGCTGGGGCAGCTCGTCCAGCGAGGTCTTACGCAGCACCTGGCCGATCGCGGTCACGCGCGGATCGTCGGTGAGCTTGTGGGTCTCCGCCCACTCGGTGCGCGCCCGCGGGTTGGCGGACAGGTGGGCCGCCAGCACCGCCTCGCCGTTGGTGACCATCGAGCGGAACTTCAGGCAGCCGAAGCGGCGCCCGTCCCGGCCCAGGCGCATGTGGCGGTAGATCGGCGGCTTGCGGTCGCCGGCCCAGACCATCAGGGCGATCAGCAGGAGGAGCGGCAGCAGGAGGAACAGGGCCGTGGCCGCCACGCTCACGTCGAGGCTGCGCTTGGTCGCCCAGTCCAGGCGCAGCCCCCGCGCCACGAACGGCGTCTCCGGCAGAACAGCCCCCGCCACGATCTCCGCCGCCTCGCTCACTTGGTCAACCAGATGACCGGCCACCTGCTCAGCGCCACTGGACATCTCGACATCGCGGCGCGGCGCAAAACCAGGAGCGGCAGCAGCGGTTTCGGCATGGGGCGGCACGGTTTCAGCTCCTCTGCTAATGCCGGAAACCAGCGTTAACAATCTCTTACTAGCCGGCTTGTAGCTTCTGATAATAGCTTTGACAAGATGATGATTACAGATTTTAACAGAGCCGATGAATTAAATGGCGCAGGTCTACGTAGGCTTCACGCACGTTCCGGCGAATAAACCAAGAATTTTTATCGTTAACCGACTACGTAGTGGTTACGTAGCAAGAAACATGCTCTTGAGAACGAGCTGTTTTCACTGATTTTACTGTCGACGACGGTACAAATTTCTCAAACATTCGCGTTCGAATTCATGCCTTCGGACGTCCGAAGGACACTTTCTGGAAGTGGCTCATCGGCGCCTCTATATGCCCCGCCATCCGTCGGCCGGCTGATGCGGGCTAACAATGGATGAAGTACTTCCGGTAAGGACGCTCGACGGCGCGCGCGGCGGATGAAATCGGCCTTCTCCCGGAGGCTGATCGGCTCGGCCGATGGCATATCTTCGGGGCACCCGCCCGCGTCTGTGATGGCGATCACAGACGCGGGTGGGCGGCTGGCCGCATGAAGCTCCGGGCCGCGAGGCACCGGGTCATGACCGAGTCTCGGAGCCCGACCGACTACGCTCTTGTCGCCGGAGATCTTCCATGCCGCACGCCGCACGCATGAGCTACGCCGTGTTCTGCTACGCGGTCTTCCTGCTCGCCTTCCTCTATGCAGTCGGCTTTCTCGGACGCGCCTTCGTTCCGAAGACCGTCGACGACGGGCCGATCGGCCATTCGGGACTCGCCGTCATCGTTGACGTCGCCCTGCTCGCCATCTTTGCGCTACAGCACAGCGTGATGGCTCGTCCGCGCTTCAAAGCCTGGTGGACCCGCATCGTCCCGAAACCGATCGAGCGCAGCACCTACGTCCTTCTCGCCAGCCTCGCCCTGCTCCTGCTGTTCTGGCAATGGCGTCCACTCCCGACGATCGTTTGGTCGATCTCGGAACCGGTCGCATCGGTCGTCCTCGCGGGTCTGTTTTGGATCGGCTGGCTGGTGGTCCTCGCCAGCACCTTCATGATCAGCCATCTCGACCTTTTCGGGCTCAAGCAGGCCATTCAGGGCTGGCGCTCGACCGTGCAGGGTGAGGCCACGTTCACGACCCCTCTCCTGTACAGGCACGTTCGACACCCGATCTACCTCGGGTTCGTAGTGGCCTTCTGGGCGACGCCGACGATGACGGCCGGCCACCTGTTGTTCGCGGCAGTTGCGACGGCCTACATCCTTGTCGGCATCCAATTGGAAGAGCGCGACCTGATTGCTCTCTTCGGCGATCGCTACCTTCGCTATCGGCGCGAGGCGGGCATGCTCTTGCCGCGCTTTCGCAGCACTCGCTGATGGCGGCGGTTGCCGACGGACCCGTGGCCGTCGAATTTCTACTCGATCACCACGTCCGCGCTGCTCAAGATCGAGGGTGGCAGCGTCACGCCAAGGCGTGTGGCTGCCCCGACGTTGGCGAACAGTTCAACCTTCGTGACGAGTTGCACCGGCAGGTCGCGGAGCTTCTCGCCCCGGAGCAGGCGATCGGCATAGATGCCGGCTTGGCGATGCGTCTGTGTGAAGTCGCCGCCATAGCTCAGCAGCCCGCCGGCATTGGGAAAATCGCGGGATTGGGTGATCGCCGGAAGGCCGTGGCGGCTGGCGAGCATCGCCAGCTGCGCGCTGCGATAGGCGAAGAAGGGGTCGGAGGTGAAGACGAGACCGGGCACCCCGAGCCGGCGCGGCGCCGTGGAAAGCGTCTCGAACTCGTCCTCGCGGCTGGCTTCGAGCACGTGGAGTTGCAGACCGAGGCTGGCCGCCGACGCCTGGAGCCCGGCCAACTGCGAGCCGGCCGTGGGGCTGGTCGGATTGACCGCGACGGCGAGGGCGGCGGTCGTCGGAAACAGCTCCCGCATGAACTCGAGCCGCTTGTTCGAGACCTCGACGCTCAGGCTCGACACGCCCGTAAGATTGCCACGAGGCCGAGCGAGATCCTCCACCACGCCGAGGACGACCGGATCGCCACCCATCTCGAAGACGATCGGGATCGTCTCCGTCGCCGCCCGCGCCGCAAGCACCACGGGCGCGCCACCGGGCGAGACCAGGACCGCGATTCCGCTACCGGCTAGCTCCTTCGCGAGCGCGGGCAGCCGCTCGTAGCGCCCGTCTGCCCAGCGAAAGGCAATCGCGACGTCGCGTCCCTCGACGAACCCAGCATCGGCGAGCCCCTCGCGAAAGGCCTCGAGCCGGCTGGCCGCGCGCTCGGGTGTCTCGGATCCGAGATACCCGATCACCGGAAGCGTCGGCGCTCGCGCCTGCACCGCACGGGTCAAGACGCCGCCGAGCAGGACGCTCACCGGCCCAGTGAGAATTGCCCGTCGCCTCATCTCTTCGCTCCTCGCCAAGAGCATAAAGTCACGCCGCTGCGTCCGGCGTTGGCCGGGCGTCGGTCCCTTGGCCAGTCGCCACGGCGAATACCGCGACCGGATCGTCGAAGCCCTTCAGGCGCCGCGTCCCGAGCGATACCAGGGGAACACCGCTCCCGATCGCCTCGGCCGCCGTGCGGTCGACGAGGATCTGGCCGTCCTCAGCCGACGCGCACAGGCGCGATGAGAGGTTCGTCACCGTGCCGATGGCCGTGTAGTCCATCCGGCTGTCGGACCCGATGCGCCCGACCGTGGCCGGTCCCATCGCGAGGCCGACCCCGAAGCCGAGCGCATGGCCGCGCGCTCGCCAGGACGCGGCCATGCCCTGCACCGTCGCCTGCATCTCGATCACCATGCGGGCAGCTCGCAACGCCGGCTCGGGGCAGGCCACCGGCGCATTCACCAGGATCATGACGCCGTCGCCCGCGAAACTCATGAGCGTCGCACCGTGCCGGTCCACGATCGCGCCGACCGCCGCGTAGTATTCGCTGAGGACGTCCATGATCACACTCGGCTCAGATCGGGCCGAGAACGGGGTGAAGCCCCGCAGGTCGCCGAAGACGACGACGACCTCGACGCGCTGTCCATTGAGAACACTGTCATCGCCGGCCCGGTCCACGAGCTCGGCGACTTGCGGCGCGAGGAAGCGTTTAAGCCGGTCGATACGCTCCGAGCGCTCCCGCGAGATCGCGACCTCGCGTGTCATCTGGTTGAAGCGAGTCGCGAGCCGCCCGAGCTCGTCGGTCCTCGCGATGTCGATGCGGTGATCGAACTGGCCGGCCCCGATCCGGGCCGCGCCGTCCTCCAGCAGGCGGATCGGCCCGGTCATTCGGCCGGCGAGCCAGTAGGCGAGCGCGGCGGCGAAGCCAGTGCCGGCGAGCAGCAGGCCGAGCAGGCGCCAGAAGGCAGCTCGGATCGGACCGAATGCCTCGGCGGCCGGCTGGTGGACGACCACGCTCCAGTCCGGCCCCTGGACCGGCGCCATGGCGGCGACCACCGCGTGCCCCGCCGGGTCCGGACCGGCGACCGCGCGCCCATCCTGCGCGATGATCGCAGTCCGCAGCGCCCGGAGGTTCTCGACCGTCCGGTCCGCGGCGCCGCGTAGAACCAGACTGATGTCGGGATGCGCGATGAGCCGGCCCGGCCGGTCGAGCACGAAGGCCTGTCCGGTCTCTCCGATCCGAATTCCCGCGATAACGTCCAGGATCAGCTTCAGATTGATCTCGGCGACCGCGACGCCGGCCGCGGCGCGGTTTCCCGCCACGGCTACGGTCATGTACGGTTCGGAATTGCGGTAATAAGTGACGGGTCCAAACCAAGCCTGCCCGGTCCGAGCCCCCAGAACCGCTGGATCCGCCGATGCGTCATCGCCGCTCTCGACACGGTTGAGGCCGATTCGCGATACGGAGAGCCGTTCCTTAGAGGCGCCGTCGATCAGCCTGAGGCTCGTTACGGCGGGGGCGTGGCGCAGAAGGCGCAGCGCGTCGATGCGCCGTCGCTCGTCGGCTCCCTCAGTCCAGGGCAAGTGGACCATCCAAGCGAGCTGGTTTCCGATCCCTTCAAGGAAAATCGCGATGCGCGCGGCCGCAGTCCGGGCCTCGGCACCGAGGAGATCGTTCAGGTGGGCCCTCTGGTCCTTATACCCGAACCATGCCTGACTACCGCCAGCGGCGAGCAGCGGAACGACCACGGCCGCGAACAGAACAAAGAAGTATTGTCGGAACAGCGAACCCCGCGGCAATATCGGGAAGCCTGCCATCGCCCGATCCATTCCAAGGCGCATCGATACGCTCCGGGAAGACCGAGCCACGATCCCTGCAGTGCCTCTGAAACGCACCGGGGATTGCCCGAGCTCGCCGGTCAGTGCGCGACTATGTTCCGGACCAGAGTGCAGCGCCAGTCTATCCTGCGGGTCGCTGACCGAAGCGGGGTTCGAACACACATCGAGATGGGCCGCGTTTCCGCGTCGTCTGCTTCGGAGAGGCAACTCGATTCGGAAGAATGACCGAGATAGGCGCTTTAGTGCCAGGCTAATTTGAGAGCTCCTCGACATTGGAGCCGAGGGGCCGAGCGCTGAAATCTCAGTACCCTCGGTCAGGGTCAGAGCATCCTCGACGTCCACACCGAGGTACCTGACCGTACTCTCGATCTTGGTATGACCGAGTAGGATTTGGACGGCACGCAGGTCGCCGGTCCGTTCGTAGATCAACGACGCCTTGTGCGACGGAAGGAGTGGGTGCCGTCATCCTGACTTCGCATCCCGATGCCCATGACTCAGTCATCGACCAGGCGCGCATACTGCCGGGTGCTGATGCGGGTGACACCGTCGAGCCGACTCGGAAAGGCATAATCGTCTAGCGTTCCACCCCTCGCCTCCAGCCATGCGAGGATGCTGGCACGCGCGGGTTCGAGCCATTCGGACTGCACCGGTCGGCCGGTCCTGCGCTGGATGACGACAGCCCGGCTGCCAACGCGCCCACCACTGACGAGATCGCTGATCCAGAGCTTGACGATGTCGCAGCCGCGCAGCGTGCTGTCGATGGCGAGATCAAACATCACCCGGTCACGTGTCCGCTGTTCGCGGTCGAGCCAGAACCGGATGGCCCAGACCTGCTGAGGCTTGAGGGCGCGCTTGGCGCCGAGCTTGCGGCCAGCGTTCCAGGCTGGCCGGCCTTTCTGAGCCGGACCGTATGCGGAATGTCCCATCGTCTATCTCCGCGCCGGCCCATGCCGACGAGGCGAGAAGACACCCGAACCGATGCTCCCTACGCTGAAGCCAGCCTAAGCAGACGGGCTGGTTGCGACCCAACTTCGCCTTAACAGCGTGTATCGAGATCTCCGGAAAGCGGACATTCGCTGAAGATCACGAGGCAAATGCGTCGCATACGCCCAGACCCCAACTTCCCGCGCGATCTCATCAGGCTGAACGCCTGTGAGAGTGATGCTCGTGGGTGACCCGGAACTCGCCCGTCCCCTGGGAGATGCCTCGGTACGACGCTATTCAGCACGCCTGGAGAGATCAGCATGACCTACCTGCGCTACGCGCCCGACATCGAGAGGCCAGCGCCGAACGAGCAGGAGACTATCGACGGCATCATCCAGGGCATGACTCTGCAGGCGCAGACGGTCGAGAAGCGCGAGCACCACGCGGTCCGCGCCAGTCACGCCAAGAGCTCCGCCTGCGTGACGGGCGAACTGGCAGTCGCCCCCGACCTGCCGCCGGAACTCGCTCAGGGCCTATTCGCGACGCCCGGCACGCACAAGGTGGCCGTACGGTTCGCCCAGGGTCCGGGCGAGACCCTCGGTGACCGGGTGTCCACTCACCGTGGCATGTCGATCAAGGTGTTCGACGTGCCGGGCGAGAAACTGTCCGGCCACGGCATCAATACCCAGGACTTTGTACTCGCCACCGGCACGACCTTCCCGTCCGGAACAGCAGCGGGATTTTTGCGCGACGGGACCGTCATCGGCAAGTCGACCGGGATGCCGGAGGGGGTGAAGAGCGCCGTCTCATCGACCGCGCGCAACCTCAACCGGGTTCTGCACGCCTTCGGCGCCGAGAGCGCCATGGCCGATTTTTTCGGTCACCCCTACAGCCACCCACTCGCCGACAGCTACTTCAGCCAAGCGCCCGTGCGCTTCGGCGACTACGTGGCCAAGCTCGGTGCAATACCGATGACCGAGGCCCAGCGTGCGCTCTCCGAGTGGCGGCTCGACCCGCACCAGGACGAGGACGGCTTCCGGCACGCCTCGATCGCGTTCTTCCGGGAAAATGAGGTGGTGTTCGAGTTGAAGGCGCAACTCTGGGCGGATGCCGAGAAGCAACCCATCGAAGACGCCTCGGTCGACTGGCCGGTCTCGGTCAGCCCGTACCGCACGGTGGCGACGGTCCGCCTGCCACGGCAGGACGCCTATTCCCCCGAGCGGGTCCGCTACTTCGACGAGGTGATGACCTTCCGCCCGGCGCACAGTCTCGCCGCCCACCGCCCCCTCGGCTCGATCATGCGGGCCCGTTTGCAGGTCTACCAGGCGCTCAGCGCGTTCCGCCATCGTGAGAACTGCCTGGCGGAAGAGGATACGAGCACCATCGACCGCATCCCCGCCTGAGTGACCGCGCCGCGTCGCACCGCTTCCCGCCGGGGGTGGGGTGGGGCGCCTTGATCCCGGCGGAGCGCGAGGGGTGGAGCGGTTGCGGAAGCCGCTCCAACTCCGAGAGATCGTCACGCCCTCGCGAAACTGGAACCGTCAGCATAACTCCAGAGCGGACGCTGCGGTGATGTCTGCATCGACGCGATGACGCCCGAAAGCGGGTCGGCAGGAAGCCACCC